>JBOFSX010000058.1:0-1861 GCA_051651765.1 Anaeroplasmataceae bacterium
CTTTAAGTACTTCTTCACTTGTAGGCGCATTACTTAATTCTGTATTATAATCACTTGATGCAATCATAGCATCTGATCCTATTTGCGCATCAACAACTGAAACTGTTATCGTTAAGTATGCTACTGCTCCACTAGAATCTACTGCTTTATACATAACTGTGTAGTCACCAACAACTGATGTATCAACATCATTATATAAAACTTCTATATTATTTGTTATATCTCCATCTGTTGTACTTGTTGCAGTTGCATTACTTGTAATAATTGGATCATATAAACTTCCTACTACAATGTTTGTTGGATTATCAGCAGTAATAGTTACTTCTGAAATTGTTTCGTAATCATCTAAAACTTTTACTAAAAACTCATTTTGAACAGTTAAACCTTCTAAAGTTGTGTATTCATATACAAATGTATATTCATTTTCAACTGTATTATCATATCCACCATCTGAAATTAAACTAATTCCTTCTGTAACAACATCTGTTGGAATTCCATCAGTGTATAAAATAACTTGTGGATTGATTAAAGTTGTAATTTGTTCAGTTGTTGTACCATCATTAGTTTTTACATCAATTGGCGTATTACCAATTAACTTAGCATCTAAAATTTGAGTATCATCACTTACAATATTTAATGTTTTAGTATTTGTTACAATAACTTCATTTGTACCTTTAATACTATAAACTATTTCATAACTTCCAATTGTAGGGTTGTTATAATCATAACCACCAAATGATTGAATTGTAACTAAATCTGTAATATCAGTTCCGTCTGCGTCTGTAGCTAAAACTTCCATTAGTGATTTTAATTCGTCATCAGTTATTGGTGCATCAATTAATTTTGCATTTGCATCACTAGCTACTAATGTTGCATTTTCACCTTTATCAGGTGCAACTACATTTACATCAATTAAATAATAAGCTTCTGCTCCTACACTATCAACTGCATAATACATTACTTGATATCCATCATATACAGTACTTGTATCAACATTATTATAAACAACTGAAGCTGTTATCGCACCATCTGTTGTACTAATTGCCTCTACATCACTTGAAATGATTGGATCATATACACTACCTTGTTCAATTACTGTTGGATTAGTTGCTGTAATTGCAACTTCTGATTCAGTATCTATATTTCCTGATACTTTAACAAGGAAGCTATTTTCAACAACACCTACATTTTCAACTGTAGCTTGATATACAAAAGTATAAGTTTTTTCAACTGTACTATCAAATCCACCATCTGAAACAAGTGTAATATTATCTGTTGTTATACCTGTAATTTCTCCATCTGTATAGTTAATTACTTTAGGATCAATTAAAGTTGTAATTTCTTCATTAGTAATCGGAGAATTTAGTGCTACATCAATTGGAGAATTACCAACTAATTCAGCATTGTATTCTGTATCTGTATCATTTATAACCGTTAAAGTTGCGGTTTTTAAAATTTCTACATCATTACTTCCAATTACAGAAAACTCTATTTCATAACTACCTAATTCTGGAGTTATATAATTATAACCATCTGAATCACTAATCGTTACCGTATCTGTAATATCAGTACCATCAATATCACGAGCTAAAACATTCATTAATTCGATTATTTCAGCATCTGTCTTTGGTGCATCTGATATCTTAATATTTGTATCACTTGCTGCAATTGTTGCATTTTCACCAGGAATATCTTGACTCACTACTACATCAATTGTATCGTAACCAACCGCACCTGATGAATCAACTGCCTTATAAGTTACTTTGTATGTACCTAATGTTGATGTATCAACATTATTATATATAACTTCTGTTAGATTTGTAATATCGCCATCTGTTGTACTTATTGTCTCAACATCACT
>JBOFSX010000059.1:0-1337 GCA_051651765.1 Anaeroplasmataceae bacterium
GGTGTATTAATTAAAAATAACCATTTAGCAAGTCAAAACATGAGTACGTTAGAAAAGTTTGCAAAAAGAATAGACGATACTGAAATGACACAAGATGTTAATTTATATCAACAAAACATACAAAAAATATTACTATCAGATGACGGAAATAAGTTAACAGCTAAAGCAATAATGCAAAGTATCAATAAATTTAAATTCGTTGTATTTGCTAAAAAGACACTAGGTAGAAGTATTGAAAAATCAGATGTACTAGACACTTCTTCTCCATACATTTTAGATAAGCTGCAAGCACATAAAACAGAATTATTTAATGAGTTGCTAACATATTTAGGAATAAATAATAATAACAATGTTAAAAAAGAAAGAATGATAGTAGATGAAGTTAACGCCAACAATGATTTCATATCAATAAATATAGATTTAATGTATGACATGAGAAAATCAGCTTGTGATAAAATTAATGAAATGTTTGGATTAACTTTAGAAGTAAAGAAAAGGGAGGTAGAACAAGTTGAGCCAGTACACCCTAACGATAAAACAGATAGTGGAGAATAATGTGAAGATATTTAATTTTGATTATCCAGTACATTCTGAGGAATATAAGAAAAGGTTTGAAGAACAATTTATACAAAACTTTTATTTTGAAGAAATAGGATATGAAACAGTTGGAATGTTTATATTTAAATTAAAAGCAAAACTTAACTTAGTTATGCCAAACTTTATGAAGATATTAGAAACACAACTAATGGAACAAAGAATTTTAGATAACTATGATGTTACTGAAACTTTTGATAAATCATCATCTAACTTAATAAATAGTTCTTTGGATAGCGAAAACACTAATAAGATAAATGCAACTGGTGAAAACAAAAATCTATATAGTGATACACCAAAGACAAAAATTGATATAGATAGTGTAGATTTTGTTAAGAACATATCAAAAGATATAAGTAAAAATGATAACACTAGTGTAGGATCTACAACTTCAACAAATATTACTACTGGTGATGATAATGAAAAATGGGTTAGAACTATGACTGGTAATATAGGAATACAAACTGATGCAGATGCTATTATGAAGTTTTGGCAATCACTTAGGAATGTAGAACAAGAAATATTTGAAGAATGTAGTTCATTATTTATGGAGGTGTATTAATATGAAAACAATAGAACATTGCTTAAATCATAATAGATTTATACCAATAAATTCAGAGGAGTTAACAGCACTTGAATTAATAGGAAAAACAGTGGAGAAAACAAATGAAGTTGTAGAAAAAACAAATGAAGTTGAAGAACTTGCAAATGATAATAAAAAGAATAAAGTATCACATTCGGAT
>JBOFSX010000060.1:0-20859 GCA_051651765.1 Anaeroplasmataceae bacterium
AAATATTTTAGATTTGAAGTCTTTACCAGATGAAATAGATATTATTATAATGGATGTTTCCTTTGTATCTATAAAAAAGATAATTCCAGCAATTAAAATATTTTTAAACAAACAAAATTATATGATTTGTTTAATTAAACCACAGTATGAGTATGGAAAATTATATAATAAAGGAATTATTAAAAATAACAACATTCACGAACAAATCCTTAATAATGTAAGAATCTATTTAGAGGAAGATGATATTTATATAAATAAATTGATACCATCACCTATTACAGGTGGTAGTGGAAACGTAGAATTTTTAGCATTATTAACTTTAACTAAAAAAAATGATATATGTATTAACAATGTAATTAAGTCTATAAAAAATAAAAAAGGAGAATAAATTCTCCTTTTTTTATACTCTTTTAAAAGATTCGATGATTATAAAAATAACACCTGCTATTGAACCGATAACCATGCTTCCAGCTAAAATAACGATTAAAATTTTCCCCCAAAGAGTTTCAATCGGGTTGAATGTTTTTCCTTTTTTCTTATCTAATTTTTTTTGTGCCTTTGCTATTTCTTTTTCTCTTTCGAGTCTTTTTTGCTCACGAAGTCTTTTCTTTTCCTCATAAGCCATATCTTTTACAATTACTGTTTCTTTTTCATTTGTTTTCATAATATCACCTATTTAATCAATATATTATTAATTATATAATAAAATATATAATAAATAAATACAAAATTTATTTATTTATAAATTGACAATATTGAAATTAAGTATACAATATAAATATATAGAAAGAAAAAGGAGATAATATGAAAGATAAAAACTGTGCTTACTGCATGAGAAAAGAAAATCCAGATTTATATGAAAAATTCGCTTTATTCGCTTTTGAATTAGAATCGTCAGATGTTTATATTTTTAATGAGCAATCAAAGTTTGGAAGAGTAATAGTTGCTCACAAAAAACACATTTCAGATATGACTGAATTAACAGATGAAGAAAGAAATTTATATTTTTCTGAAATAAACAAAGTAGCAAAAGCTATGCATAAAACATTTAAACCTAATAAAATAAATTTTGGTGCATATGGTGATACAGGATGTCATCTTCACTTTCATTTAGTACCTAAGTACAAAGACCAAGATGAATGGGGTTCAGTTTTTGCTATGAATCCACAAAAAGTAATTTTTTCCAAAGAACAATTGACTAAAATAGCTAACGATTTACAAAAAAATCTTTAAGATAGAGTTTATACTCTATCTTTTTTTATTTTGCATAAATAGTTATAAATGCTTTCTGTAATTTCAAACGGCGTTGATGCTCCGGAAGTAATATTTATTGTATTAACATTTTCAAAATTAATTTGTTTTACATCATCTAATGTTTCTACCATAATACTTGGGATTTTAGCAATAGTAGTTGATATTTCTAGTAATTTTTTTGAATTACTTGAATATACGTCTCCAACTATTATACATAAATCAGCTTTTGGTTGTTCTATTACAGCCTTTTGTCTTAAAGTAGTAGCATTGCAAATTTTATTTGAAATTTCACAATCAAGTTCTAATTGACTAATAGAATCATATATGTTTTTTAGATCATAAAATGATAATGTTGTTTGGTTAGTGCAAAAATATTTTTTTGATTTGTTTAATTTTAACAAATCATTTTTATTTTCTATCAATATAATGTCTTCAGAAATATCCAATACACCTTCAGTTTCGGGATGACCTTTAGATCCTATGTATAATATAGTAAATTCATCATTTATCTTATTTTTAATTAAATTATGAATTAGTTTTACATATGGACATGTAGCATCAATAATCTCTAACTTCTTTTTAAGTGCTAACTCTCTAACTTTATCAGATACTCCATGAGCGCTAAATATAATAATACCATCTTTAATATCATTCAAAAGTTCTAATCTACTTTTATTTTCAGAATCTACTATAATGCAATTTTTATTCTTATAATATTCAACAACGTTTTTATTGTTAATAATTTTTCCTAATAGATTTATTGGTTTAGAATTTTGATTTTCTTCAATAGTTTTATTAAGTAAATTGATTGCATTTAATACACCCTTACAATAACCCTGCGGATTTAACTTATTTATTATCATAAATTCACCTCATATCTATTTATTATAACATATTAATAAGTTGTATATAATCGTTTTAAATGGTATCATATAAATGAGGTATTTGTCATGTTAAATAAGTTCGGTTTTAAAAAATATATAGTTGATTCTCTAGAAAATCTTAAGTTTAAGAGTTTCACTGAAGTACAAACAAAAGTGTTTAATAATTTTAACTTAAGCAATAATTTATTAGTTAAGTCTAAGACAGGAAGTGGGAAAACGCACTCTTTTTTATTGCCGATTTTTAATAATTTAGATGAATCAAAATATGAAGTACAAGCAGTTATAATTTCTCCTACTAAAGAGCTAGCTCAGCAAACTTTTAAAGTTGCTCAACACATTGCATCATTTTCTTCAGATACTATAGATATAAGACTATATTGTGGTGGAAGTGATAGAACAAGAGAAATTGAAAGACTGAAAAATTCTCAACCACAAATTGTTATAGCTACACCTGGAAAAATACATGATTTAGTTGTTAAAGAAAATGTATTAAAAATTTATACAGCCTCTTTATTTGTTATTGATGAAGTTGATATGGCATTGGAAAGTGGATATTCAGATTCTATAGACCAAGTAGCTCAGATTCTTACTAGAAGCAAAATGATGTTTTTTAGCGCTACAATTTCGAACCAGGTATTCCCATTCATTAAAAAATATTTAGATAATCCTATTTATATAAATATAGAGGATGATAAAACACTAAATATTGAACATACATGGATTCCAATTAAGCACTTTTCTAGAGAAGAGATGCTGGTATCTTTAACTAAAATTATAAATCCATATCTTGCTATTGTTTTTGTTAATAAAAAAAGTCAAGTTGAAGAACTAGTAAATAAACTTAAATCTTTAAAATTTAATGTTGGATACATTCATGGTGACTTAACCAGTCGTGAAAGAAAAAGAATATTACAAGAAGCGTTTAATTTAAAATATCAATATATAGTTGCTACGGATTTAGCTGCTAGAGGTATTGATATTGATGGAGTAAGCCATGTTATTAATTTTGATCTTCCTAGAGATTATGAGTTTTATATGCATAGAACTGGTAGAACCGGTAGAATGAATTATACAGGAACAGTCTATACATTCTATAATGAATTAGATAGTGAGTATTTAGATTATTTAAATAAAAAAGGCGTAGTACCTATATATAGAGAAATTAAAAATGGTTCACTTGTTGAACATAAAGGTAGAAATTCTAGACAAACTAGAATTAGACCGTTAACAATTGTAGAACAAAAGGTAAAAAAAATAATAAAAAAACCAACTAGAGTTAGTCCAGGTTATAAAAAGAAATTGAAAGAAGAAGAAGATAAATTAGCTAAAAAAATTTATAAAAAAGCAGAAGTTAAAAAAAGAAAATATTACAAATAATTTATTTACAATTTTTTCTTGTTATAGTAATATTTAATTAATAATAATAATTTAAGGAGCATTTTCATGAGTAAATATATAATTTTAACTGATTCAACTACAGATTTAAGTGAAGAACATAGAAAAAAAATTGATGTAGAAATTGTACCCCTTACATATTTTGTAGATGGTATTGAATATAAAAACTATCCTGATGCACGTGAATTATCAAGAAAAGACTTTTACGATAAACTTAGAAACAAAAGTATTTCATCTACTGCACAACTAAACAGTGAAGAACTTATTAGTATTTATAAACCATTTCTTGAAAAAGGATTAGATTTATTAATCATCGGTTTTTCATCAGGATTGAGTGGAACATTCAATTCCATTAGACTTGCTGTTGAAGATTTAAAAGAACAGTTTCCTGATAGAAAAATATTTGCAATTGATTCTTTATTAGCTTCGATGGGTGAGGGTCTTCTTGTTCATTATGCTGCGAAAAATAAAGATAATAATATGTCAATTGAAGAAAATTATGATTATATTATGAAATTAAGACATAACATAAAATGTTGGTTCACTGTAAGTGACATAGATTTCCTTAAAAGAGGCGGAAGAGTTACATCTGTAAGTGCGTTTGTCGCTAAGACAGTTAAAATTAATCCTATTCTAATAGTAGATGAGAAGGGTAAACTAGTACCTAAAATTAAAAAAATAGGAAGACGAAATGCCATTAAAGAATTGGTAAATCAGTTGTTAAAATGTTATGATACGAAAAAACCATCAACTATTTTTATTTCTCATGGTGATTCTTTGGAAGATGCATTGTATTTAAAAGAATTAGTTCTTAATGCAGTAGAAGTTGAATCTATAGAAATAAATAATATAGGTCCAGTTATAGGTTCTCACTCTGGTCCGGACACAATAGCGCTATTTTTTGTTGATAAAGCAAATTCTTTATAGTTATTGATTTTTTGTTGTAATGATGTTATAATTATTAAAGTTTAGAGGTATAAATATATGGCTAGAAATAAAGGTAAGAGTAAAGCAAAAAAAGTTAGTAAATTCAAATTTAAATGGACCAAAGAATTTATAATACTTTTGTCAGCTTTAACTATAATAATAGTAGCGGCAATTTTATTGTCTATTCCTAGGGGTGTAGATAAATTTTATGATAAAATTTATGCTGCGCAAGAAGAAAATAGTATTTCAAATTATTTAGATGACGAACATGTGTTTAAAGAATTAAATCATAAAAAAATGTTAGCACAAATTGAAAAAGATGAATATACTTATGTTTATTATGGTTCAACTTCTAATACAACTTTTTTGAACTATGTTCAAAAAGTAAATCAAACTGCAAAAGATTATGAAGTTGATAGAGTTTACTATTACAGTTCTGAATGGTATGAAGATCTTGATTTAACAACAGAAGATACTAAAGTTGAAAATAAGAGAATTCTTAAAGAACGTGAAGATTCTTTAAAAGGTATTGATTTAAGTTTCATACCTGGAATGTTCGTATACAAAAATGGAGAATTATTATTTGATTCTATTATTTATACTGATGATAAATATACACCATCAGGTGATGCGATGAGTTTAGCAATTACTAAAGCTTTTTCAAAGTTTTATGTTAATACAGATAAGTAAAGAGATATTTATATCTCTTTTTATTTTATACGAGGTAGTTTATGTTAGATATTATAAAAAAAAATATTAAAGAAAAAATTGAAGAATTTTACTTAAAAGAATACAAATTAGATATTAATGTTATATTAGAAGAGCCTAAGAACCAATCTATGGGTGACATTTCTATTCCAACTTTTTCAATTGTGAAAATTTTAAGAAAACCTATGCCTGAAATTATAAATGAAATAATTTCCATAACAAATACTTTCGACATTATAGAAGAAAGTAAGATTACTGGTCCTTATATCAATTTAGTATTAAACAAACAAAAATTCTCAAAAGATGTCTTAGATGAGGTCTTTGAAAAAAAATCCATGATAGGCTCATCGAATTTAGGGAACAATAAAAATATAGCAATTGATTATTCTTCACCAAATATAGCAAAAAGCTTTTCTATTGGTCATTTAAGATCAACTATGATTGGAAACTCACTTAAATTGATTTTTAAAAAACTTGGTTATGATGTTACAAGTATTAATTATCTTGGAGATTGGGGAACACAATTTGGTAAAATTATTGTCGCTTTAGAAAAATGGGGAAACAAAGAAGCTATAGAAAAAGATAGTATAAACGAACTTTCAAGACTTTATGTTAAATTTCACAATGAAGTTGAAAATGATAAAACTCTTGATGATAAAGCTAGAGAAATTTTTAGAAAAATAGAATCAAATGATCCTAAATATCTAGAATTATGGAGATGGGTAAGAGATGAATCTCTAAAAGAAAGCAAGCAAATATATGATTTGTTAAATGTTACATTTGACTCGTATAACGGTGAGTCATATTATAATGATAAAATGGATGCTGTTGTTGATGAATTAAAAAGTAAAAATCTTTTGATTAAAGATCAAGGCGCAATGATAGTTAAATTAGAAGATGATATTCCACCTGCATTAATTAAAAGAAAAGATGGTGGTTCACTTTACATTACTAGAGATTTAGCTGCTGTTTTTGATAGAAAAAATAGTTTTAATTTCCACAAATGTTTATACGTAGTTGGAAACGAGCAAAAACTTCATTTTAAACAGTTGAGCTCAGTTATTAATAAAATGAATTATGACTTTTATAAAGATTTAGTTCATATTAATTTTGGACTATATTTATCTAAAGGTGTTAAAATGTCCACTAGAAGTGGTAATGTTGTTAAATTATATGATATTCTAGAAAAAGCTATAAATTTAGCTAAAGAACAAATTAAAAATAAAAACCCAGAACTAGATAATATTGATGATATTGCTAAATCTGTAGGTGTTGGTGCTATAGTATTTAATGATTTGAAAAATCATAGAACTTCAGATATAGATTTTGATTTAGATCAAATGTTAAAGTTTGAAGGACAAACTGGTCCTTATGTTCAATATACAATCGTAAGAATCTTATCTGTGTTATCAAATTGTGAGTTAGATAATAAAAATATTGATATTAGTATTTTCAATCAGCCACATTATTTTGAGCTTATTAAATTAATAGATTCTTTTGGTAGCATTATTCTTAAAAGTTCAGAAGAGTACTCGCCTAGTATAATAGCCAAGTATTTACTTTTAATGGCTCAAACTTTTAATAAATTCTACTCTATTGAAAAAATAAACAATGAAAATGAAGTAATTAAAAACACTAATTTCTCTATGTGTTTTGCAATTAAAACAATCTTAATTGAAGGTTTAAGATTGCTAGGAATTGATTCTGTTAATAAAATGTAGTATAATATGTTAGATGTAAATCTAACATAACATGCCCGACTGTTGAAATTGGTAAACAAATGCGACTCAAAATCGCACGCCTTCGGCTTGTGGGTTCGAGTCCCACGTCGGGTACCAAAAAAAAGGGGGTAACACAATTGGAAATTATAAGAGAAAAAGTAATTATAAGAGATTTTGTCGGTGATGATTATCCATTATTTTATAAAAGATTATGTTGCAACCCAGGCTTTACAAATACATTTCATTTATGGAACCTTAGAAATGAAAAAGCAGAACTTTTTTTTGAAAAACATTTAATGCAATATAAAGAACCAAATGTTTCTTCAAAAGGATACTACATGGGTATTTTCACGCATGATGGTGATTTAATAGGTACTTGTGGTATAGAATATAATAAATTTTCTTCAATACTTGAATTATTTATGGGGTTGGAAGAAGCTAGTAGATTTAAAGGATACGGAACGGATGTATTCGAAGGATCTATTCAAATGTGTAAGAATTTAAATATATATAACGTAAATATAGTTATCCCAGAATTACATCCAACTTTAATCAAAATAGCTGATAAATCTGATAACGTTTCATTTCAACAGCATTTTGATTTAAAATTTAATGGAATGGATATAAAAATGAGAAAATATTTAATAAATAGATAATGTTTTTAGTACGATATAATTGAAATCAATTATATCGTATTTTTTATATAGATTTTGTGAAAATAAGAAAAATACCATTTTTTTATTGACTATGAAATAAAACTTTGATATTATGATATTTTTTGATATAATATAATGAAGAGGTGATTTGATGGCTAAATTACAAGTATTTGAAATAAATTATGAAGCGCTTAGAGACGAATTAACAAAATTGCTTAATAAACAGATCACGTTAACAATTATAAATAAATCAAAGATAAATACATATAAGGCCACTATCACATTGGTATCTACTAAATTATTTTGTGTTGATGTAATACTGTCAAGAGAATCAACACAAAGTATGTCATTTACTTTTATTGATATAAAAACTAATAAAATTAAAATAGAAGAATTGCCCGATTTGAGTTTGTTTTATATTTAAATCATATTAAAAGAGATTGCTTGATTGCAATCTTTTTTAATACATACTATTTTTTTCGAAAATATTAAACTATAATATATAAAAAAGGAAGGTAATATAAGGTGATAACATGAATATAAAAGAAGATATTAAATATTACTTAGACAATAGAAATAAAATTAATCAATTACCAAAACACAACAACAACTATATTAATAATTCTAATAAGGTTTTTGATGTAATAATTGAAAAGAAATCTATAAATTTTTTTAATGAGACTTGTGCCTACTTTTTTGCGAAAGCTATAGAATTGACAATATTAAGTATTGTTAGAACAAATATTAACTTTATAAGTTTAGATTTGTTTGAAATAGAAAATAAAAAAAGATTTAATTTACCTGACTATATAATTGATGTTTTATATGATTATATTGATTCTTGCGAGTCAATTGTAGAAAGTATAACAAACCAATGTATAGATTTTGAAGAATTAACAAGTAAGATAGACATTAAAAAATTTATAATAGATCTACAATCTATTGCTGAATCTTTAACTATTAAAAATAAAGTATATGAATTGGAATATTATGGATATAAACTTACAGACATAGCTTTACCTTCTGAGACGCACCTTTTTGCATTAAGATTATTTTTAAACGATTTAAATCAAAGAAAGCCTGATGTTGTTGTTAATCAAGTATTTGAAAGTCATACTTCGATAGTAAGTTTTATCTGCACAGAGAATAACGTAAAAAAGTTTGTTTATGTTAAATATGCAATATTTCCTAATGATGCCGAGTTTGATTCTAGAATAACTGATATATTTGCTAGACAAGCAATTAAAGAAAATGCAGTTCCTTATGTAGTTGCAATTCAATTAAAACAAGCAGATGAATTCCAACAAGAACATGGAATTATTTTAAAATCTAAAGGAAAATATAGTTTTAAAGCAACTGAGTTTCTTGCGTTAGAAAAAGTAGAACAATAAATACTATTAGGAGGAAGACTTATGAAAGTATTAGTACTTACAACGGGTGGTACTATTTCATCGAGACCATCAACGTTTGGGTTAAAATCAACAGATAACTCTGACATATTTAATTTTATATCAAATATTAAAACAGATGGTGATTTTACAGTAAAAGATATAATGTTGAAAGATAGCTCTAATATGCAACCTGAGGATTGGATATTAATAGTTGAACGTATATCAAATTATATTGAAGATTTTGATGGTATTATAATTACTCATGGTACAGATACTTTAGCATATACTTCATCTATGATTTCATTCTTAATTCAAAATCCTAAAATACCAATAGTTTTTACTGGTTCTCAACTTCCGTTAAGTCATGAATTAACTGACGCAATTGATAACTTTAAAGCAGCTATTAGTATGATTAAATCTAAAACAAATGGAATATTTGTTGCATTCGATAGGAAAATTATACTAGGTACAAGAGCGGTCAAAGTTAGAACTAGAAATTTTAATGCATTTGCAAGTATCAATGTTTCACCAGTTGGATTGATTAATGCATCTGGACTTCAAATTAATAAAACTTTAGTAAGTAAATTTTCTTTCGATAGTCCAATGATTATTCATAAAAAACTTGATCCTAATGTTTTTTTGTTAAAAGTTACTCCTGGATTAAACCCTAATTTACTAGATTTGTTGGTAGAAGCTGGAATCAAAGGTTTTGTAATTGAAGCATATGGTTCTGGAGGAGTGTCTTTTATAGATAGAGATTTAGTCTCTAAAATTAAGGAATTAATTAATAAAAACATTCCAGTTGTTTTATGCAGTCAATGCTTGTATGAAGTTTCGGATTTTACTATATACGAAACAGGCCAAAAAGTGTTAGAAGAAAACGCTATTGAAGCTCGAGATATGACTTCTGAAGCTTGTGTTACAAAATTAATGTGGGCTTTATCAATATCTAATAATTTGCGTGAAGTTAAAAAAATGTTCGAAACAAATATTGCTGGGGAAATCACATTATAATGTTAAACTATTAAACTATCTAAAATTATTAGATAGTTTTTAAGTTTTATGGTAAAAATATTGTGAAATTGTAAATAGTTCAATTTTAAAATACTTTCTACTTTAATTGAAAATTAATGTTAAATATGTTATTATATATAACAAGAAAGGAAGTGTTTCTCATGGCTAATGTAACTATATATGATGTAGCGGGTGCAGCGAAGGTAAGTTTAGCAACAGTTAGTAGAGTTTTGAATAATCCTGAAAAGGTAAATAAAGAAACTAAAGAAAAAGTTCTAAAAATAATAAAAGAATTAGGCTATCGACCAAATGCTATTGCTAGAGGATTAGCAAGTAGAAAAACTACAACAATTGCAGTTGTGTTTTCCGACATTACCAGAGCTTCAACTTCTCAATTACTAGGTGGTATTATAGATATCGCAAAGAAATATAAATACTCTATCAAACTATTTTCTACAAGCGGTGAAGCTGATGTTTTAGATACAATTAAAGATGTTATTGCAGAACAAGTAGATGGTATTATTTTGATGAATGATGAGTTAGCAACAGCACAAATTGAATTAGTAAAGCAATCCGCTGATTCGGCTTTAATTCCAATAGTTTTAGCTAATATACTTAGCGATGATTTAAATTGTCATAGTGTAGCAATAGACTATGCTCAAGCATCATATGAAATAACTAATCAATTAATTAGTCAAGGAAAAAAAGACATTTATATGATTTCTACTGTTCGAAAATATTCCGTAAATAACGGAAAAGTTTTAGGTTACGAAAAAGCTATGATTGAAAATAATCTAGAACCTTTAGTGTTTAGAACTAGTGGAGATCTTAATATTAACCAAATTCATTTTAAAGAATTTTTTGCTAATAAAAATGTTGATGCAGCCTTAGCGGTTAGAGATAGTATTGCGGTTTCTTTTTTAAACGTAATGTTAGATTTAGGTAAAACTTGTCCAAAAGATTTTGCAGTGATTGGTTTTCAAAACACAAAGTATGCCCTTTTATCTAGACCATCACTTACTTGTATTGACACTCCGGTATATGATATAGGTGCTGTATCGATGAGACTATTAACTAAATTAATGAACGGTGAAGTAGTTGAAAATAAAAAGATAATACTTCCTCATAATGTTATTAAAAGAGGAACTATGTAAAAACTTAATCCTTGTAAACAAGGATTTTTTATTTGGAGGATTTAATGACATTATTAGAAGAACTTAAATGGAGAGAAGTATTTTTTGACTCTACAGACAAAGAAAATATTGAAAATTATCTAGAAAAAGGTGAAGGCTCATTTTATCTTGGCGCAGATCCTACTGGTAAATCTTTACATGTTGGACATCTTGCTATATACATTACAGCTTTAAGATTAAAAAACAAAGGATTTAAACCTGTCTTGCTAATTGGTGGAGCTACTGGTTCTATAGGTGATCCTAAGCAACAAGGTGAAAGAAAAATGCTTACCATGGAAGATGTTAATGATAATGTTAAGTCTTTATCTAATCAAATTTGTGAGTTATTTAAAATTGATTCGGTTGTTAATAATTATGATTGGATTAGTAAAATTGATGTTTTAACTTTTTTAAGAGATTATGGTAAAAATTTTAACGTAAGTTATATGATAAACAAAGATACTGTTAAATCTAGATTAGACTCAGGAATTTCTTATACTGAATTTTCATACCAAATACTTCAAGCACTTGATTTTTTACACCTTTATGAAAATATGAATGTAACAATGCAAATAGGTGGCCAAGATCAATGGGGGAACATTACTTCTGGAAGTGAACTAATTAGAAAAAAATTAGGAAGTGATAAAAAAGTATATGGTTTAACTTTTGCATTAATAACTAAATCAGATGGGACAAAATTTGGTAAAAGTGAAGGTGGAGAATCTGTATGGTTAGATAAAAATATGACATCTCCGTATGCGTTTTATCAATTTTGGATTAATACATCTGATACTGATGTTATTAAAAGATTAAAACAATTTACATTTTTGAGCAAAGAAGAAATTGATGAAATAGAAAATAAGCATTCTGAAAAACCAGAATTAAGAATTGCTCAAAAGAAATTAGCATATGAAGTAACATCTTTTGTTCACGGAGTAAATGAGACAAATAAGGCTATTAAAATTAGTGATGCATTATTTTCAGAAGAACTTTCAAAATTGACAAGTGAAGAAATTGAAATTGGGTTTAGCGATTTATTTAAATTTAAATCAGAAACAGAAATTTCTTTGGTGGATGCTTTAATAAGTTTAAAATTAGCATCTAGTAAAAGAGAATCAAGAGAATTTATTTCGAGCGGTGCTGTATATATTAATGGTGTGAAAAATCAAGATCTGAATTTATTGCTTACAAAAAATATGGCTATTTCAAACAAATATATAATTGTAAGAAGAGGAAAGAAAAAGTACGCATTACTAGAATTGTAATAGAATGGATGTAAAATATGATTTTTAATTTTTTATACAAAATCAATGAATATGAAAAGAATGTTATAACTGGTATTGTTGAAGATGATAATGAAACGGTATATCAAAGTAATCAAACATTTGATTTAGTTTTATTTGAACCTACAAAAAGATTTGATGGAAGTGTTGTATTAAATACAAGAGAATTGTTTTTTTGTGTATTTATTGATCAAGATAATAATAGAAAATACTTAGACGTATCTATTAATAAAGACTTCAAGGTAGAAGTTAAATTGACAGATAAACTAATTCATGCTCAGCCATTTTCAAAAGCTATTATTAATTCTATACTATTTAATTTTAATTATTTTGATTATGAGAATATCAAATATATTGATAGTGGAATTACAATGAAGTTTGGTAAAGAAAATGATGCATTATCTAAAGTCTTTAAAAGATTAAAGCAAGATTCATTTGTAGCTATATTAAAAGATAATAAACCTATGTATCTAAGTGTAAACGAAGATGTACATTGCTTTACTGACAATATTAAGAAAGCTGTTAAATTCAAAAGAAATTCAGTAAGAAAAATTTTAGTAATTAATGAATTTGTAAATTTAGAATTTAGCCATAAAAATATATTATTTATGCCAAACAAAGCAATCAAATCAGATAATTTCTTTTTATGTGCTGAAAAAGGCGTTTATTCAATTTCTCATATAAATAATAGCTTCACATTGAAAAAGTACAATGAAGGTGACGAAATTGATATTACGTTAGAAAATTTCAATGTTGTATTTGATGATGATCGAGAACTTCTGATAGAAATTGGTTCTGTTTTTGAAAATGAAGAAGAAAGTGAAGAGTTAAACTATAATAATTCTAAAAAAATTAGAGTCTCTGTCGATAGTAATTATTTAGCAGGAAATATTCAAAACTCGTTATACTTAGTAAAAAACCCGGAACAAGCTGGTAACTATACTAAAAAAGATTATAAAATCATTCAAAAAATATTTAAAGTTTTTTTCTTAGAAAATAAATTGGGTTTTCACTCACTTGATGACAAATTTTTAAATTTTAATAATAATGCATATACTTTTTCTTCAATGCCATTAGATTTTGCTGAAAAGATAATATCTATTAAATCTGAACTACTAAACGAATATAATATTCTTTTTTCTTTAGATAATCTAAAACCTAGAAAAGAAGGTGTTATATTATCGAAAAATGGTTTGTATTTAATCTTCAATAAAAAAGATAATATTTCATTTGAACTTAAATTTTCAAAAAGTAGTGTTGAAGCAACTGTTTTCGATTATAAACAAGTCGAAAACTTACTTAAAATTTTAGATTTTACTTTAGAGAAAAAAGAACTTACGAATCTTATTATTAACAATAATTACAAAAATGTAAATTTATCTTTTTCTAACAAAACAATTAATTTAAAAGAAGAATATAAAAAGATTATAGAATTAATTCAAAAAAAGAACGACATATGCACTTTAAATTCTAATTTATTAAAAACTGAAACAGAACGTGGAGCATTAGAATTTTTAAGAATTAATTTTATGAAAGATGTATTAGATTATAAAGATATATTTAGTAAAATGGATTTAAAAAATAATTCTACCATTCTTATAGCAAGTTCTAAATTTTATTTAGAATTAATTGGGTTATCACTGTATTTAACAGAAAAAAATATTTGTGTAAATGTTTCAGTTTTGATTGATTCTAAATTTGGGTATAATTTAAATATTCCAACACTTCAATCTATTAACGTTAATGGAGTATATAGATGTAGATTTTCAAATTTAAACAAATTATTTTTAGATGAATTTGATTATTTTCTTTTCTCTAAAAATTTTAGTGAAGAATTTTCTGATATTAAATTTAATCTTAATTATTTATATGAATCGAATAAAGTATTAGTTACTATTAGAGATTGTAGTAAAGAAAAAGTAATTGATCCTTTAAGAGTTTTTGCAAAAGTAAAAGTTGTGAATTACAGCAGATTGTTTCACAAACACGATGAGTCTATTTATCAATCAATTATTCAATTAAATGAAGAATTAAAATATAACTATATTAAAAATACATGTTTATGTATGAAATCAAATTGCGAAATTGTATCACCATTAACTAGCAATAATAAATCGTATTATTCTATTTTTAAAAAGTAGTTATTATACACTTTAAAAGATTATCAAATTGTGATATTATTTAAATACTATGTTTTACGAAGGAGATATAAAATGAAAAAAATTTCTTTACTAATAATTGCTGTTGTATCACTTTTATTATTTGTTTCATGTTCACAAAGTGCACCAGAAATGGACAACACATCTTTTTCTTTACCTATAGCAAAAAAATGGTTAGGTACATTAAATGATGGAGATAAACCTAATAGTGAATTATATAATGATGCCGCTATTAATAGTGAGTCTATTAATTCAAACCAAACTCGTCACGAGGTGTTTTTACCAAAAAATATAAATGATATGATCAGAGTTGTATTTGATGATGTTAGTGCTATTGATAATCCAAAAACTAAACTTTATTCATCATATTCGTCTACAAGCAACCTACCCACTTCTAATTACCAATCTATTTTGGAAATTCTAAATAGTGATAAAACTGGCCAAACTGATGACATACTTAGTGGTTTAAATCCAAAATATAACTCTCAAGATGTTCTTACCCAAGAAATAGAGTTAAGTGATGACTTTATTAATTCAAAAGAAAAAAAATATTTAGGGAAAGTTTTAATGCCTGTAAAAGTTGTATATTATATTAAAGAAAAAGGAATGTTATATACATATGTCTTAGTTCCTATATACTCTACGCTTATTTACCAAGCAGAAGGACATACTAATGATGAAATTTTAGATACATTAAAAACTGAAGGAAAAGAAGTCACTTTAGTACTTGATGGTAATAGAGTTACAGACTTGAAATAAAGGCCGCAAGGCCTTTTTTTGTTTTTTAAAAAGTAATATTATTTTTAAATAAATATTGTTTTTTATACAATACAATGATATAATTTATAAGACATAAAATACACATGTTTTATTAGTTTATTCGTCGTGTGCAATTATTTGTGGAGGATAAACGTTTGAAATAAAGCAGAGGTAAAAACAAAATAAAAACGGAGGAATTTAAAATGTCAGTAGTTTCAATGAAACAATTATTAGAGTCTGGAGTTCACTTTGGACATGCAACACGTAGATGGAATCCTAAAATGGCTAAATACATCTATACAGCAAGAAATGGTATTTATATCATCGATTTACAAAAAACAGCAACAGAAATAGAAAAATCTTACCAAGTTTTATTAAATATTATTAAAAATGACGGTAAAATCTTATTTGTTGGTACAAAAAAACAAGCTCAAGAAGCAGTTAAAGAAGAAGCACAAAGATGTGGTCATTTCTATGTTAACCAAAGATGGTTAGGTGGAACTTTAACAAACTTTAAAACGATAAGAAAAAGAATCAAAAAATTAAACGATTTATATAAAATGGAAGAAGATGGAGTATTTGCTGCTCTTCCTAAAATAGAAGTAATCAAATTAAAAGCAGAAAGAGATAAATTAGAAAAATTCTTAGGTGGTATTAAAGAAATGAAAAAAACACCTGATGCATTATTTATAGTTGATCCTAGAAAAGAAAGAAATGCAATTTTAGAAGCTAGAATCTTAAATATACCTGTTTTTGGTATTGTAGATACTAACTGTGATCCTGATGATGTTGATCATGTTATTCCTGCT
This sequence comes from Anaeroplasmataceae bacterium, assembly GCA_051651765.1. Lineage (GTDB taxonomy): Bacteria > Bacillota_I > Bacilli_A > Acholeplasmatales > Anaeroplasmataceae > JBOFSX01. The sequence continues at coordinate 16,133 of JBOFSX010000060.1, forward strand.
AATGATGATGCTATTAGAGCTGTTAAATTAGTAACTTGGGTTATGGCAAATGCTGTTATCGAAGCTGAAGGTGGAGTAGTAGAAAAATTTGATGATGAAGTTCTTAACTTAAGCGAAGAAATTGCTAAAGAAAAAAGAGAAAATCAAGGACCAAGAAGACCATATAACAACTATAATAAAGATGGTCAAAGAAAACCATATAATAATAATTTCAACAAAGATGGTCAAAAAAAACCATATAACAATCATAATAAAGTAGAAAATAAAACTACTAACTAATATAAATTTTTGGAGGTCAATATGTTTAAAGCGACACCAGCAATGGTTAAAGAATTAAGAGATAAAACTTCGGCAGGTATGTTAGATTGTAAAAAAGCAGTTGAAGCATGCGAAGGTGATATTGAAAAAGCAATCACTTGGCTAGCTGAAAAAGGAATAACAAAAGCTGAGAAAAAAGCAGATTTAGTTGCAGCTGAAGGATTAACTTCTTACACAACTAAAGGAAATGAAGCCGTTATGTTTGAATTAAATTCACAAACTGATTTTGTTGCTAAAAATGATAAATTTTTAGCATTACTTGAAAAAGTAGCTTCAATTTTAATAGATTCAAAAGCACAAAACACTGAAGAAGCTTTAGAAGTTAATGTTAATGGTAAAACACTAGCAACTGTAATTTTAGAAGATTCTGCTGTTATTGGAGAAAAAATTTCTCTACGTAGAGTTACTAGAATTTCTAAAAAATCTGGAGAAGAATTCGGATTATACAAACATATGGGGGGAAGAATATCTGTAGTAGCTACATTTACAGCTAAAAATGATGAAGTTAATAAAGATGTTGCTATGCAAATTGCTGCTATGGGACCTAAATATATATCAAGAAATGATATTAGCCCTGCAGTATTAGAAGAGGAAAAAGATATTATTTTAAAAGCTTCAATTGAAGAAAATAATAATTCTGAAAAACCAAAACCTCAAAATATTATTGAAAAAATGCTTGAAGGCCGTTTAAATAAATATTTAAAAGAAATTTGTCTTTTAGATCAACCATTTGTAAAAAATCCAGACCAAACTGTAGCAGCTTATTTACAAGGTGCTAAAACAGAAATTATTTCATTTACTCGTTTAGAGGTTGGTGAAGGAATTGAAAAAGAAGTAGTAGATTTTGCTGCTGAAGTAAAAGCACAAGCTGGTTTATAATAAAATAGAGAGACTAAACATGTCTCTCTTTTTTTAAAGAATGGAGATTATATGTATAAAAGAGTATTATTGAAAATGAGCGGTGAAGCTCTTAAAGGAAATTCAGGTTACGGTATAGATCCTGTTACTGTTAAAGATATAGCGTCTCAAATTAAAGATGCCTATGCTCTAGGTGTTGAAATAGCAATAGTTGTCGGTGGCGGAAATATCTGGAGAGGTAAAACTGCCAGCGAACTAGGTATGGAAAGAGCACAAGCTGATTATATGGGTATGCTTGCTACAGTAATGAACGGTTTAGCTGTACAAGATGCATTAGAAGCTGTTGGTGTGCCAACTAGAGTCTTAAGTGCTTTAGAAATTAAAGAAGTTGCTGAACAATATATTAGAAGAAGAGCAATTAGACACCTTGAGAAAAAAAGAGTATGTATATTTGTTGGAGGTTTAGGATCACCATATTTTTCAACTGATACAGCTAGTGTACTAAGAGCAACTGAAATATCAGCTGAAATTGTTTTAATGGCAAAAAATGGAACAGAAGGGGTATATGATTCTGACCCTAGAACAAACCCTAATGCAGTTTTATATGATAAACTTACATTCCAAGAGATTTTAAACAAAAATTTAGCTGTAATGGATTCAACAGCTGCTAGTCTTTGTAAAGATAATAACTTACCTTTATTAGTTTTTAATATGAATACAAATGGAAATATTGTTAAAGCTATTAAAGGTGAAATAATAGGAACTATAGTAAAATAGGAGGGTCATTTATGCCAGATATGTTAATGTTAGAAACAGAAGAAAAAATGGAAAAATCACTTAATAGTTATAGAAGAGAACTTGCAACTATAAGAACAGGTAGAGCTAATCCTTCTTTATTAGATAGTATTAATGTTGATTATTATGGTGTTAGTACACCTTTAAAACAAGTTGCTGGAATTTCAGTTCCAGAAGCCAATCAAATCCTTATTAAACCTTTTGATAAGTCTATTCTTAAAGACATTGAAAGTGCTATAAATGCATCTTCATTAGGTCTTACTCCTCAAGGAGATGGAACATCTATACGATTAAATAGTCCACAAATGACTGAACAAAGAAGAAAAGAATTAGTAAAATTAGTATCAAAAATGTCTGAACAAGCTAAAGTTAATATTAGAAATATTAGAAGAGATGCAAATGATGATCTTAAAAAATTATCTTTATCAGAAGATGATGAAAAAGGCTATTTAGATGATATTCAAACACTTACTAATAATAAAATTGTAATTGTTGAAACATATACTAAAGAAAAAGAAGAAGAATTACTAACTATATAAAAAAAAGAAACTTTACTTTCTACAGTAAAGTTTCTTTTTTTATTTTTATTCAATACTTTTTAGTGAATCATTCATATCTATATTTTTAATCTTTTTAATTAACATTACATCTACTATTAAAATGAAAATTATAGAAATTATGATAGTTCCAATGTATGCAGGGACACCTACCATTGATATAGTACCTAGTTCAAGAAGGTCAAAGATTATAACTAGTAATCCTACCCCTAGACCAGTTCCTATTATAATGCCAAATAAACACATTATAAATATTTCTCTAAAAATATAACCAAATACTTCAGTATTTTTATAACCTAATACTTTCAAAGAAGCAATCTCTCTTTTTCTTTCTTCTATATTCATATTAGTTAAGTTGTAAAGTACTAGAACGCTTAATAGTAAAGCAAATATTATAATTGCTATTGAAATATTTCCTATACTATCTCTTATGTTTATTATAATGCCTGATATATTTATACCTTCTGAACTACTATCAAAAAGTCCTAAACCTGTCATAACCAAAGCAGTAGAACCAGCAGTTGAACATATAACCATTATTAGTCTTCCTTTATATCTTAAAATATTTCTTGCTGTTGATTTGTATTTGAATTTTAAGTTATTCCATATAAATGGAATTCGTTCAAAAATAATTTTTTTACCAACCTTTGGTGATTTAGGTAGTAATAAGTTCTTAGGTGAAGTATTAAGGTTTTGAAATAGAATAACTAGTGTAACAATTAATACAGCAGTTATCATTATAAAAGCACAAATAGCACCTGTTGTAAAAAATAATGAAGTAGACATTTTAGGCAAATATAACAACGATTGAAATGCGCCATATACTATATTAGGAATAATAAATACTCCGGAACTTAGCCCGACGATTGCACCTATTAATGTACTTGATAAAGCAAAAAGTACATACTGAAATCTAATAGAATGATTTGAATAGCCTAACGATTTTAAGCAACCAATTTGTGATCTGTTTTCTTCAATTAATCTAGTCATAGTCGTTAGACCAACTAAACTGACAACGAAAATGAAAAAAGCTGGAAATATTAATGCAATAATATCTATTTTCTCAGTAATACCAATCATCATTCCATATGCTAGGTTATCTTTTAAAGTCAAAAAAGCTAAACTTGTATCGTTAATTTGAGCATTTAATTTTTCAATTTCTAGATTCAAAGAAGTAAAGTATTTATCATTAAATCTATCTTTATTAATATATTTATTAAAAATTATATCAATATTTGTAATTGGTAAAGGAATTGGAGTTGATGAATTTATGTATATAATTGAATCTAACATTTCAGTTACTAAATCACCATTTTCATTGATAGTAACAGATACATCCCCTAATTTACTAAAAATTAATGGATTTGATACAATTCCAACAATTTTAAATTGCATTCCTAAAACGTAAATAGTATCTCCAATTGAGTGTTTTTCTAAACCATCAGAAGGAAGTTCTAAAACACATTCAAAAGGTGATGTTGGTAAAACTCCATCAATAAGTATTAGTTTATTAATATTAGATTCATTATTAAATGTTTGAAGTCTTATATTTTTTTCTTTACCTTCAATAGTAGTTTTTGAGTCTATAACAGAATAAGAAGAATACTCACTAACTGATTCATTTGATTTTATTTTATCAATCACTTCAGTTTTAATTCCTTCTTTGCTATTGGTTTTAATTATAGTGTCTGCTATATTGTATTGATCTAAACTTTCGTGAAAAGAATTATTAATTTTTGGTGTAATTCCAGCTACACCAGTAACAAAACAAACACCTAATGCCATGATTAATGTTAATGATATAAATCTAGAGATGTTATTACTGATTAGTCTATATAAAGTCTTTTTGTATGTTCTCATAGACTACCACTCTATTTCGTCAACTGATAATGGTTTGTTATTAGTTTCTATATTCTCAATAGTTCCATTTTTAACATAAATTACTCTATCAGCCATATGTTTAATATTAGCGTTATGAGTAACTATAATAACTGTGTTATGATATTCTTTACTAAAATTATACAACATTTTTAATACATGTTTTCCAGTTTCTGAATCTAGTGCTCCAGTTGGTTCGTCACATAAAAGGATTTTAGGTCGTTTAGCTAATGCTCGAGCAATACTAACTCTTTGTTGTTGTCCTCCTGAAAGTTGTGCTGGAAAATAATTTTTTTTATCTAGCAAACTTACCATATCAAG
>JBOFSX010000061.1:0-2169 GCA_051651765.1 Anaeroplasmataceae bacterium
GATTCAAATAGAGTTAAAACACTTAGTTTTTTTAAATCTTCAACATTATTTAATATATTATTAAGCTTTTTAATATCATCAGTAATTGCCATACTAATCGGGGCAGGATCTTATTTTGTAGTATACGGTTTATCAGGAAAAGAATTTACATCAGGAATGTTATGGGAATTTTTCTTATACTTTCAAACAGTAACTTGGCCATTCATGGCATTAAGTCAATTAATTACTCTAAGAGCTCAAGCTAAAGCTTCATATAACAGAGTAGAAGAATTTTTAGATCAACCTATTACTTTAATAGATTCTGAAAATAAAGTAGATGAAATCACAGGGAAAATTTCATTTAAAAATCTTAGTTTTAAGTATCCTGATTCAGATATTGATTCATTAAACAATTTATCGTTTGATATTAATCCAGGTGAAATGGTAGGTATCATAGGTAATACTGGTAGTGGTAAAACCACTATAGTTAATTTATTATTAAGAATTTATAACGTAAATAAAAATTCATTATTTTTAGATGATAAAGATATTATGGACATTAGAATAAAAGACGTAAGAAATGCTATAGGATACGTTCCGCAAGATAACTTCTTATTCTCAGATTCAATTTCTAATAATATAGCATTTGCTTTAGAAGACACATCTAACAACAAAGATATTGTAGAAGCATCACTTTTATCCGATGTTCACTCTAATATAATGGAGTTCGAACAAAAGTATGATACTATCCTTGGAGAAAGAGGAGTTACTTTATCTGGTGGTCAAAAACAAAGAGTAAGTATTGCAAGAGCATTAATTAAAAATCCTAGTATTTTAATTTTAGATGATAGTGTATCAGCGGTAGACTCTAAAACTGAAAACACTATAATAGAAAACTTAAAATCTTTGAGAAAAGACAAAACTACAATACTTATAACTCATAGAATATCTTCACTAGAACAATTAGATAAAGTTATTTTAATTAAAGATGGAACTATAATTGGTGTAGGTACTCATGAACAATTAATTAAAACTAATGAAGAATATATTAAAATGGCAGAACTTCAACTTCTTGAAAAGAAATTAGAAGGGAGTGATTTTTAATGGCTAGTAAATTTGATGACAATAAAAACAGTAGGAAATATAAAGATTCAGAGGTAATGAAAAGATTATCAAAGTATTTAGTACCAGAAAAAAAATCTTTTATTATAGCTTTCTTTCTTACTATTGTAATTATAATAATAGACCTTTTGCCACCTTTTATATTAGGTGAAGTAATTGGTGTATTAGATAATCCTGTATTTTCAGACAAATCAACATTATTAAGAGCAATAGGTTTAGTAGGATTGTTCTTTGTATTAATAACTATAGCAGCATTTATTAATTACTTTGCTCAAATCATTTTACAAAAAAGTGGTCAAAGAATAGTATATAATATAAGAAAAGACGTATTTGTTCATATAGAAAGCTTAACAATCGCTGAAATTCATAAAATGCCTATTGGTAAATTGGTAACAAGAGTATCTTCGGATGTTAATATGGTTAATGAATTATTTACCAATATAATAGTTAATATAATTAAAAACGTTTTAACGCTTGTTGGTGCCTTTATAGTGATGTTTATAATATCACCAGTACTTGCAGGTTATATGTTATTAATAACGCCTATACTGATTATATTAAGCTTTATATTTAAAAAATACTCTAGAAATCAACATAGAACTGTTAGAGGTCATTTTTCAAATATGAACGCATTCTTATCTGAAAATATTTCAGGTATGAAAATAACTCAAATATTTAACCAAGAAGAAAAGAAGAAAAAAGAATTTGATGCAAATAATATTAATCTAAAAAAATCTCAAATTAGAGAAATAACTATATTTGCTATATTTAGACCATCTATATTTGTTTTATATATTGCTAGTCAAATGATTGTTTTATATCAAGGGTATTTACAAGTAACTAAAGGTGCTTTAAAAGTAGAAAGATTAGTTTCGTTTTATGGATATATATCTACATTCTTTAATCCTATACAAACTTTAGCTGATCAATATAATCAACTACAACAAGCATTTGCTTCAAGTGAAAGATTATTTGAAATTTTAGATATTCAAATAACTATTGTAGATAAAGAAGATTCTATTGAATTAGAATCAATTAAAGGTAAAATAGAATTTAAAAATGTATATT
>JBOFSX010000062.1:0-3139 GCA_051651765.1 Anaeroplasmataceae bacterium
TGAAAATAAACTACTTAATAATATTACTAATGTAGAATTTATTTGTAATAAAGTAGAAGATGAAATAGATAATCTTTTAAAAAAGACAAAGATAGATGTTCTTATAGTAGATCCATCTAGAAAAGGTTGTGATATTAAATTTCTAGAAGCTATTATAAAAGCAGATATAAAAAAAATTGTTTATGTATCATGTAATCCATCTACATTTGCTAGAGACTTAAAAGTGTTACATGAGAATAATTATAAGTTAATAGAAGTAACACCAGTAGATATGTTTTCACATACAAGTCATGTTGAGTGTGTATGTTTAGTGGTTAAAAATAATATAGTAAGATTATAGTTGAATTGCATTTATCATAATATAATTATTGAATTAAAATTTTCTTAGATATAAAATTTATATATCAATGCATTATTATGTAACTAACGTGAATTGATATGTTGCATTTTTCTACTGAATATTTAAAATGCAAAACTTTATTTTTTTAATATTATAAAAAAAATGTAAATTTTAATGTTAAAATTTACATAATAATATAGATTATTTCTTTGATTTAGTTTTTGTTTTTGTTTGAGATAAAGCACTACCAGCTACAGATTTTGAGTTTTTGCTATATCTTCCATCTCTAAGGATTGTTGAAGCTGTACTTGCAACTTTTGAACTTGTTTGTTTTTTATTTGCCATAATTTCTCCTTCCTTATTTGTCATGAATAATATTTGGATTACTTCTTGATAATTATATCACATATACCTAGATAGTTCTATTTATATAGCTGTAAAATGAATATTTGTATTCATAAATCATGTGGCAAAGTGTATAAAATTATAGAATACTAATAATTCTAATTTACTAGTATTATTTTTGATTATTTTATTTGATAACTATTAATTAACTAATAAATAATTTCTATGTTAGCTGCATTTAAACACTCTTGTGTTTATAAAGTTAATATTGAATAAAATTGAATTTCGCTATTTATTTACAACTTGTAACATAATTAAAATACAATTATTGAGGTTTATATGAAATCATTAAAAGACATATTATTAGTAATTCCAAGATATATAAGAAAAGTAATTGATGAGATGTTTGTTATTGAAAGAGTTTGTGAGGCAGAACCTGTTTGTGTAGGTTTTGATGTTTTAAAACAAGTTTTTTTTGTACATGAATATTTCTATGATGAAAATACCAATTCTAATATAGATGAAGTGATTGAATTTAAGATATTTCGTAAATTCTATAATTACCTTAAAGGTGATATATATATTAATAGTTGCTACTTTGGTTATAAGTTTAGCAAAGAAGAAATGGATAAATATAATCTTATACCATCTAAGATTAATGTGAATAGTTATATAGATTATAATATAGATAATTATTCATTTGATGTAATTCTTGAAAAACAATTAAATAATAAGGAAAAAATAATAACTTCAAATAAATTGAAGGATTGGTATCTTAAGCTATCTATACCAAAGGATTATCAAGAGTTATTAAAAATGTTCGCTGAATTTAAAGAAATATTTTATTTTGATGAGATAGAAGATTTATTCTTTTCGCTTATAATCAAAAAAAAGAAAGAAGAAGTGAAGTTATTTGTAATTGATCTTTTTTGTGTGGATTGTTATCAAAGTGAGGAATTGTTTTCTAATATATTAATTAATTATGGAGTAGATGTAACAAAAAAAATGATTGATTCGTTGTCGTTTAAACAAGTCAATGATTTTTCAGGATTTCAAAACAAAAAGGTTCTTAATAACATTGTTAAATTATATTCCCGACAAGATTATTATGTAAAACACAATACTATATATGATTATGATTTACAGTTATTTGTTTGCTGTAAAAACTTCATAGATTCAAATAGAACATTTTTAGAGTATAAACAGTACTTTTTTACTTTTGAAGAGCTTACAGAGTATTTAAATAATGATTTAACCAATACTAATCTTTCTTATTATTCTATGAATAAAGAAAACTTACTTAAATATAAAACTGATGAAACTACTATCTTTCCTTTGATTCATGGATACTCAAAATATTGTATAGAAAAAGGTTATAATGATAGCTTTTATGTGAATCAAATTTGGTTAGATAAATATGATAATGTAATTTTAAAAGATAAACATAACTTCGATCATTTTTGTGATTTTTGTTATTTTATAAAAAACGATTTATCCGATTCAAATTTACTTAAATGTACTGGTCTAGAAAATTTGAATTTTATTGATAATTTAAATTTATCTAATGTAAAAATAGTTAGTAATATTAATAATCCTTTAAATATAATATCTAATAATAAACTTACTATTAATGATACAACTCATCTAAAAGTGTTTGAAGAATTGCTTAGTAACGAAGTGGATTGTTCTTTTGAAGTAGAACTAAATTCATCAGATGTTTATGAAGAAGATCTAATAGCATATATTTCAGATATACATCTAAATAATAAGATAAATCTTGAAGGATGTAATAGTATAGAAGATGTAGAAAATCTATTTTCCAAACTAGTTAATGATATGCTAGATTCTCTTGTAGATAGCTTTTTTAATAAATCTAATACAAACTACAAGGATACAGATGAATACTTTCATACAAGGATTAAAGTACTTTATAATACACCTATATTAATTGCAGGAGATACAACTTCTAATATAGAATATTTTAAAATATTTATAGATAAACTTGCTAGTAAAAGTAGTAAGGCAATATTTATAACTTTAGGTAATCATGAGTATTGGGATTATACAAAAGTTAATAAGTATTCAAATCTAATTGATAAATATAAATGTATATCAGATTATGAACATGTACATTTAGTTCATAATAATTTATATTACATTACAGGTGATGAAGTACATGAATTAACTACAGCTAATTTACTTACTATATCAGATGATAATTTAAGAGGCATTACTAGAGATTCTAATTTAATAATATTCGGTGGTACAGGATTTGCTGGCGCTAATAGCTCTTTTAATGCTAATAATGGAATGTACTTAAAAGCACTTAATAGAACTGATGAATTAGAAGAGACAAAGTTATTTAATAAATTATATGATAAAGTTGTTAAAGTACTATATGATAAGAATGTTATTATACTTACACACATGCCTTTATCTGATTGGAAAATAGAT
>JBOFSX010000063.1:0-3457 GCA_051651765.1 Anaeroplasmataceae bacterium
AATTAATTCTGTTATAAGTGTTAAAGTATTAGAAATTGATCCTGTTAGAAAAAGTGGTGTTGTTTCTTATAACCAACTTCAAAGACAATTAGGAAATGCTGCTAGACAACAAGAAATTGATTCAATTCAAGAAGGACAAATTCTTAAAGGTGAAGTTGTTAAATTTGAATCTTATGGAGCATTTATTAAATTTAACAATGTAACTGGTTTATTAAGATTAAGAGAAATAGACTTCATTAGAGTAAACAATCCTGTTGATTATTTTAAATTAGGAGATATTATTGAAGTTAAAGTATTATCAAATACAAATGGAAGAATTGATTTAAGTAGAAAAGCTTTATTAGAATCTCCATTTAATTTATATATTAAAGATCACAAAGTTTCAGATGTAGTAAAAGCTAAAGTACACAAAAAAATGCCTTATGGAGTTTTATTAACATTAGCTGATAATTTAGATGGTTTATTACATGAATCAGAATTTTCATGGAATCCTAATGAAAATTTACTTCCTTATTTAAAGTTAGAAGAAGAAATTGAAGTTGCTATTATTGCAATAGATGAAAAAACACAAAAAATTTCTTTATCTAAAAAAGCTTTAATCGATAATCCATGGTCAAGAGTTAATGCTCAAAATTATGATGAAATTGAATGTACAGTTTCTGAAATTACTCCTAAAGGTTTAGTTATTCAAGCATTAGGTGTTGATGGATTTATACCTACAAGTGAAATTATATTAGATCAAAAAAGTTCTAAATTAGAAGATTATTTTGCTGTAGGTGATACAGTAAAAGGTATTATACTTGAAGTTAATCCAAAACAATGGATTTTAAAAGTAAGCTTAAAAAAACAACAAGAAAATGAATCTCGTAAAGAGTTCGAAAATTATATGGAAAAACAACAAGAAGAAGAAGTTAATACGAATCTAGGAGATATTTTCAAAGACGTATTAAAATAGGTGAAAAGATGTTAGCAAAGGTAGCGATAGTTGGTAGACCAAATGTTGGTAAATCCACTTTATTTAATAGAATTATAGGTCAAAGATTATCAATTACTGATGACATGCCAGGTGTAACTAGAGATAGAATATACTCTAAAGCATCTTGGTTGAACACTGAATTTATGATGATTGATACTGGTGGTATCACTATTGAAGGTCAACCATTTCAAGAAGAAATTAAAGCTCAAGCTGAGCTTGCAATGGATGAAGCAGATATTATAATTATGGTTGTAGATTGTAGAAATGGTGTTTGTGATGATGATTTATATGTTACAAGATTATTATACAAAACAAAAAAACCAGTTATTTTAGCTGTTAATAAAGTTGACGATCAAAAATTTTTAGATAATATTTATATTTTTTATGAATTAGGTCTAGGTGATCCAGTAGCTGTATCTTCATCTCATGGTGTTGGTATAGGTGATTTACTTGATAAAGTAATAGAATCTATTCCAGTTAAACAAGATAAAGTATATGATGATATGATTAGCTTTTCATTAATAGGAAGACCTAATGTAGGAAAATCATCATTAACAAATGCCTTACTTAATGATTCACGCGTAGTTGTTTCTAACATTCCTGGTACAACTAGAGATGCTATTGATACTACGTTTACAGCATACGGAAAAAATTATGTAGTTATAGATACTGCAGGTTTAAAAAAACGCGGTAAGATTTACGAAAATGTAGATAAATATAGTTCTATTAGAACTATTGATGCTATCGAAAGAAGTGAAATAGTTTTATTAGTTCTTAATGCAGAAGAAGGATTTATTGAACAAGATAAACACGTTGGACAATATATTGAAGAATATAACAGACCTTGTATTATAGTAATTAATAAATGGGATACAATAACAAAAGATTCTAAAACAATGAACGAATGGACTAAAGATATTAGAAGTGAATTCAAATATCTACCGTACGCTCCTATTGTTTTTTTAAGTGCGCTTGAAAAATCAAGAGTACATACTATATTCCCATCTATAGAAAAAGCTTATGATGCTTATAATAAAAGAGTTTCAACAAGTGTATTAAATGATGTATTTGTTGATGCTGTAGCTATGTTTCCTCCATCAGAATTTAATCATGGTAAAGCAAAGTTTTATTATGTAACTCAAGTAGGTATTAAACCTCCTACATTTGTAATTTCAGTAAATGATCCAAAATTTGTACATTTCTCGTATTTAAGATATTTAGAAAATCAATTAAGAAAGAAATTTGATTTTTTTGGTACGCCAATTAAATTAATTTTACGTAAAAGAGATTAAGAGGTATTTTTAATGAAAGTAAGTATTATAGGTGGTGGCTCTTGGGGCACTACATTGGCACAATGCCTAAGTGATAATAAACACAGTGTTTTAATTCAAGATATAAATGCTAAGTTTGTAGATACAATTAATCAAGAACATATACATCCGTTTTTTAATGTAGATATTCCACATGATATTAAAGCAACAGTTTCATTAGAAGAAGTATGTAATTACTCTGATATTATTATATTATGTGTTCCTACTAAAGTAATAAGACAAGTATTAGAAAATATTAAAAAGATTGTTAAAACTAAAAAAACATTTGTCAATGTAAGTAAAGGAATAGAACCTGAAACTTCAATGGTAAGTAGTAAAATTGTTGAACAAGTTTGCAATGATATAGTTCAAGATTATGTTGTTTTATCAGGACCTTCTCACGCAGAAGAATTAATCTGTAGAAAATTCACTACCTTAGTAAGTACAAGTTATAATAGTGAAGCAAGTGTACTTATTCAAAAACTATTTAATAATGAAAATTATTTAAGAGTTTATACATCAGATGATGTAATTGGTGCTGAAGTTTGTGGTTCTATTAAAAATGCAATAGCTATTGTTAGTGGAGTAGCCGCAGGTTTAGGATTGGGAGAAAATGCTAGAGCTGCCTTAATTACTAGAGGAATAAGAGAAGTTATTATAATAGTAGAATTATTAGGTGGTAAAAGATCTACAGTCTATGGTCTTACAGGAGTTGGTGACTTAATTGTTACTGCTTCTAGTCCAAATAGTAGAAATTTTAATGCCGGTTATAGAATAGGACAAGGTGAAGATTTAGATCATGTTCTTAACTCATCTTTAATGATTATAGAAGGCTTTAGAAGTATATATGCAGCCTATGAAATCGGTCGAAAAAATAATGTTGAACTACCTATAATAAATATTGCTCACAAAGTATTATCAGAAAAGTTAGATTTAAAATCTGTTTTACCTATATTACTTAATAGAGAACTTAAAAGAGAATAGTAATTCTCTTTTTTTTTATAATATTAATGATAATGATTATTAATAAGTATTGATTTTAAATTATTTATCTTATATAATAAAGATGTTATCGAATATAACTAAAGGAGAATATTATGAAATATAAATGTAAAGTTTGTGGACAAGTGTTTGAAGCTGATGCTGAACATATAGAATGTCCTGTTTGTCA
>JBOFSX010000064.1:0-4535 GCA_051651765.1 Anaeroplasmataceae bacterium
TATATAAAGGAGTGTATAAATATGAGAAATTTATTAACATTAAACGATTTAACAGAATCAGATATCAACACAATATTATCTGATGCATCAAAATTTAAAAATGGATACGACTTTAACTTGAAAGGAAAAATTGCTTGTAACTTGTTTTTTGAAAACTCTACAAGAACACATTACTCATTTGTTATTGCGCAAGAAAAATTAGATATGAAGCAAGTTTCATTTAATCAAGAAACTTCTAGTATAAATAAAGGAGAATCATTTTACGATACGATTAAAACATTTGAAGCATTTAATCCAAATGTTTTAATCGTAAGACATAAATCTAGTGAATTCTTTAATGAATTAAAAGACGTAAAATGTCCTATCATTAATGCAGGGTCAGGAACTTTACATCACCCTACACAAAACTTGATTGATTTATTTACAATATATGAAGAGTTTAAAACTTTCAAAAATATTAACATAATGATTGTTGGTGACATTATTCATTCAAGAGTATTTAATGGATGCGCAAAAGTATTAAAAGATTTAGGCATGAATGTATATATTAGTGGACCAAAACAATTAATGGATAAAAACTATGAATATGTAGATATAGATAAAGATATAAATAAAATGGATGTTGTAATGATGTTAAGAGTACAACTAGAAAGACATGAAGATAATATTACACTAGATAATGAATATCTAAATAAATACGGACTAACTTTAAATAGAGTAAATAAAATGAAAGACAAATCTATAATAATGCATCCAGCGCCTTTTAATAGAGGGGTAGAAATTGAATCTGAAGTTATAGATCATATTAAATCTAGAATATTTAATCAAATGACTAATGGAGTATACATTAGAGAAAGTATATTAAAATGGTGTTTAGAATGATTACATTAAAAAATGGATTAGTATTTATTGATAATCAATTTAAAAATACAGATATACTTATTGATAATCAAAAAATAGTGAAAATTGATAACAATATAAACGAAGGAACAATTATAGATTGTACAAACAAGTTAATTGCGCCAGCATTCATAGACCCTCATGTACATATGAGAGAACCTGGTTATACTCATAAAGAAACAATTAAATCAGGAACAAACGCTTGCTTAAGTGGTGGCTATACACAAGCATTCTTAATGCCTAATGTAAAACCAGTTCCAAATAACATTGAAAATGTTCTTAATATAATAAATATAATTAAAAAAGATAGCAATATAGAACTTTTAACAACTGCGAGTATAACTTGTGATCAATCAGGAAAATCAAACGAATTATCAAAAATGGAAGAAGTTAGCGATTACGTTGTAGGATTCTCTGATGATGGCAATGGAATTCAATCATCTAAACTTATGTATGAAGCAATGTTAATAGCAAAAAAATTAAATAAACCAATTATATCTCATTGTGAAGATATTGATATGGTTTTCAATGGAGTTATTAATAATGGTGAGTATTCTAAAAAACATAATATAAAAGGAATTTTAGGTATAAGTGAAACATTAGAAGTAGCAAGAAATGCTTTACTAGCTTATGAAACAAAATGTCATTTACACATATGTCATATTTCTAGAAAAGAAACAGTAGATTTAATTAGATACTTCAAATCATTAGGTGTTCACATAACTTGTGAAGTTTCACCACACCACTTAACATTAACTGATAATGATATCAAAGATAATGATGCTAATTATAAAATGAATCCTCCTCTAGCAGAACAAAAGGATATAGACGCACTTATAAATGGATTACTAGATAACACTATAGATTGTATCGCAACTGATCATGCTCCTCATACAGAAGAAGAAAAATCAAAAGGTTTAGAAAAATCCCCATTTGGAATAGTAGGATTAGAAACATCATTTCAAGTTCTATATACAGACCTTGTAATTAGTAAAAAAATATCTTTAGAATTACTACTTAATAAATTAAGTAAAAATGTAAGTGATATATTTAATATAAATTCAAATGAAATTAAACTGAACAATTTTGCGAATATCGTAATTATAGATTTAAATCATAAAGAAAAAATCAATAAAAACAATTTTAAATCATTATCAAAAAATACACCTTATCACGAAAAAGAATGTTTATCAAAAATATGTTATACGATTTATAAAGGAGAGGTATTATATGAAGCATAATAAAAAATTAGTATTAAAAGATGGAAGATTTTTTGAATGTATATCACACGCATCAGAAAGTGATGTTATAGGTGAATTAGTATTTAATACATCAATGGTAGGTTATCAAGAAATAGTTACAGACCCATCATACTGCGGACAAATGGTTGTAATGACTTATCCTTTAATAGGTAATTATGGAATAAATGAAGATGATAATGAAAGTAAAAGAATAGCTTTATCGGGTCTTATTGTTAAAGAATATAATGATGAACCTTCAAACTTTAGATCTACCTTAACTTTAGGTGAGGTTCTAACTGAAGCAAAGATTCCTCTTGTAAGTGGAATAGATACTAGAATGCTAACAAGAATTATTAGAGATGAAGGTTCTCAATTAGGATTAATTACTAATATAGATACGCCAATTAAAGATTGCATTAAAAAACTTAATGAATTCAAAGTTTTAAACAATCAAGTTGAACAAGTATCTACAAAAAAGAAATATACATCAATATCCAAAAATTCTAAATACAACATAGTATGTGTAGATTTTGGAACTAAATTAAATATTATAAGAAGACTAAATGAAAAAAACTGTAATGTAGCAATAGTTCCTCATAATACAGATCTTAATACAATAATGGAATTAGAACCAGATGGATTATTCTTATCAAACGGTCCAGGAAACCCTGAAGATAATAAATCTATAATTAAAATAGTAAAAGAATTAAAAGGAAAACTACCTATCTTTGGTATATGTTTAGGACATCAAATTATTGCATTAGCATATGGATGTAAAACATATAAACTAAAATTTGGACATAGAGGAGCTAATCATCCTGTTAAAAATCTAGAAACAAATAAAATAGAAATAACTAGTCAAAATCACTCGTATGCTGTTGATACAAATTCTATACTTAAATCAGAACTTAAAGTAACACATATTAATTTACTGGATGATACTGTAGAAGGTGTTATGGATTATAATAACTATTTATTCTCAGTACAGTATCATCCTGAAAGTGCTAGTGGTCCTGAGGATAGTAACTACTTATTTGATAATTTTATAAGTAATATAAAAAGATTCAAAGGAGATAACTAACATGCCAAAAAGAACAGATATACAAAAAATACTAGTTATAGGTTCTGGACCTATTGTAATAGGACAAGCAGCAGAATTTGATTATGCTGGAACTCAAGCATGTCTTTCTTTAAAAGAAGAAGGTTATGAAGTAGTACTTATAAATTCAAACCCAGCAACAATAATGACAGATAAAATAGTAGCAGATAAAATATATATGGAACCTTTAGATTTAGAGTTTGTTTCTAGAATTATAAGACTAGAAAGACCAGATGGTATTGTTTGTACACTAGGTGGACAAACAGGACTTAATCTTGCTATGAGTTTAAGCGAAAAAGGAGTATTAGATGAATGCCAGGTAGAAATACTAGGTACTGACTTTGAATCAATTAAAAGAGCTGAAGATAGAGAATTATTTAAAGAGTTGTGTAAAGAATTAAATGAACCAGTACTTCAATCAGAAATAGCTACTTCAGTTGAAGAAAGTATTAAAGTAGCAAATATGATTGGTTACCCTATAATAGTTAGACCAGCATTCACACTAGGCGGTAGTGGTGGTGGATTTGCATACAATGATGAAGAGTTAAAAGAATTATCAAAACATGCATTAAAACTTTCTCCTACAACACAAGTATTAATAGAAAAATCTATAAAAGGATTTAAAGAAATAGAATACGAAGTAATTAGAGATAAGAATGATACAGCAATAATAGTTTGTAATATGGAAAACATAGATCCTGTAGGAGTACATACGGGGGATAGTATGGTAGTATGCCCAAGTCAAACATTAACTAATAAAGAATATCAAATGCTAAGAAATTCTAGTTTAAAAATAGTTAGAGCTCTTAATATAAAAGGTGGATGTAATGTTCAATTTGCATTAGACCCATTCTCATTTGATTACTATGTAATAGAAGTTAATCCTCGTGTATCAAGATCTTCAGCACTAGCTTCTAAAGCTAGTGCATACCCGATAGCTAGAGTAAGTGCTAAGATAGCTATTGGTATGGATCTTGATGAAATAGATATTGCTAATACTAAAGCAGCTTTTGAACCATCACTAGATTATGTAGTATGTAAAATAGCAAGATTTCCTTTTGACAAATTTTCAGATGCATCAAATGAATTATCTACGCAAATGAAGGCTACAGGAGAGACTATGAGTCTTGGTAGAACATTTGAAGAATCTTTCTTAAAAGGTGTAAGATCTTTAGAAGTAGGATTATATCATCCACATGATAAAAAATTAGATAACCTAGAAACTAGTGATTTACTAGAACAAATTAAAACACCTACTGATGATAGAGCATTTAAAATATTTGAACTAATTAGAA
>JBOFSX010000065.1:0-2726 GCA_051651765.1 Anaeroplasmataceae bacterium
GAATTGATTTTAATAGAGAGTATTTACTAGAAGACATAAACGGTAATTTATTAATTAAAGGTATTTCAAAATGGGTTATAGTTGATATTAATACTAGAAAATTAGCTAGAACTG
Organism: Anaeroplasmataceae bacterium; assembly: GCA_051651765.1. Taxonomy (GTDB): domain Bacteria; phylum Bacillota_I; class Bacilli_A; order Acholeplasmatales; family Anaeroplasmataceae; genus JBOFSX01. Next base: position 115 of record JBOFSX010000065.1, read on the forward strand.
ATAAAATTGATTTTGAGGGTGAGTATCATAATGTTTCTTTATATAATGATGTTGATAAAATTAAAATTGATATTCCTAATAATAAAGAATTTTGTTTTCAGTATATAGTTAAAAATAGTGATATTGATCATAATTGCCATATGAATAATGCTAGATATGCAAGCTTAGTGTTTGATTCTATAAATATGAGTAATAATTTAATTAGTTTCTTTCAAATTGATCATATAAAAGAAACTAAATTAAATGATAAAATAGATGTATATAAATTTAATAGTGAAGGATTTACATTTAATATTGCTTACTCAAATGATGAAGTAGTATTTATAAGTAAATGTAAGGTGGAAAAATATGAAAAATAATTTATTAAAATTTTTAGATGAATCAGTGTCAGTATATCACGCTGTTGAAAATGCTGAACAAATACTTATTAAAAATGGTTTTTCTAAATTGGAAGAACATAGTAATTTTAAAATTGAGTTAGGTAATAAATACTATACTATTAGAAATGGTTCAAGTATTATAGCTTTTACAATACCTAAAAAAATATCTAATTACTCATTTAATATTATAGCCTCACATACAGACTTTCCTACATTTAAGTTAAAACCGAATTTTCAAATCGATCTATCTAATAAATACACTACATTAAATACTGAAGTATATGGTGGTCCAATAATGGCATCTTGGATGGATAGACCATTATCAATTGCTGGCAGAGTTGTTTTTAAAGATAAAGACGTTGTTACTATTAAGAATATAAATATTGATAAGGACTTATTAGTAATACCTAATATGAGTATTCATTTATCAAAAGATATAAATATCGGTAAGAAGTTTAATCCTCAAATTGACATGTTACCATTATTAAATTCTGATATCAAAGATAAATCAAATATAATTATATCTTTAATTACCAATCAATTAACTATTAAAGAAGAAGATATTCTTTCTTTTGATTTGTATTTATACAATAGAGATAAATCTAAATTGGTAGGGGCTAATTCTGATATATTACTAGCACCTAGAATTGATAATTTAGAATGTTTACATGCAAGTCTTCAATCTTTTTTAAATACAAATAATCAATCAAGTATTAATGTGTTTTCGTCTTTTGATAATGAAGAAGTAGGTTCTAGAACAAAACAAGGAGCAGCATCTAATTTTTTAGAATCAACATTAATTAGAATTAATAATTGTTTAGGGTTTAATCAAAATGATTTGTATAGTGCTTTTGCCAACTCGTTTTTTGTTTCTTGTGATAATGCTCAAGGACTTCATCCTAATCATTTGTCGATGTATGATAACCTTAATAATGCATATTTAAATGGTGGTATAGTCATTAAAAATAATGCTAATCAATCTTATTCTACAGATGCTGTAAGTAAAGCAATATTTAAATCATATGTAACGGATAAAAAAATTAAACTACAAGAAGTAGCTAATAGATCTGATCAACTTGGTGGAAGCACATTAGGTAACATTGCTTCTTTAAATGTAAGTATGAATATGATTGATATTGGTTGTCCACAACTTGCTATGCATTCAGCTTTAGAAACAGCTGGATACAATGATTATAAAGACATGATTAGTGCGTTAGAATCAATTTATTCTAAAACATTAATTAAACAAAATGATAATACATACAAAATAATTAAATAAATAAAACCCTGTAGATTATTCTACAGGGTTTCCAATTTTAATATATCGTTATAATTTGGATCTATAAATATTGTTTTAAAATTAGTAATACTTACAAAACAGCCTTTTTTAGATGGTATCTTTTTAATGAACTTTGCTAATGTGTAGTTAACTGCTACACTTGAAGAATCTTTGTGAATAGAATAATAAGATGCTAAGTTAGCTGCAATAAATATTAATTCATCGTTAATTGTTTTGTTTGATTTGATTAATACGTGGCTTCCGCCACCATCTTTTACGTGAAACCATAAATCGTTAGGTTTTGCTAATTTATTAGTTACAATGTCGTTTTGTATATTGTTTTTACCAACGAGTATTTGAGTATCCTTATCTATGATAAAAGTAGTGCATTGAACTTTTTTTAGTTTATCCTTTTTGTTTGAATTTGATTTAACTAAATATCTATTTTTTTCAAGTTCATCTTTTATTTCTAAAATATCAGATAATGATGAATATATTAATTGATCTTTAATCTGATTAAAGTATTCAAGTTCAGTATTTGTTTCTGTAATTTGTTGATTGATATGATATATAGAGTTCTTATATTTAGTGTATTTTTTATAATAAAGTTTAGAGTTTTCTAATACAGTTATTTTAGGATCTAACTTTATTGTGATAATTTCATTATTGTAATAGTTTAGTATTTCAATAGATTCTTTTTTTTCTTTTAAATTGTAATACGATAAAAGTAGTTCACCATTTAATTTAAAAATATCCTTTTTATCACTATTAATTAAATCTTCATTTAATTTAACTAATTTAGTTTCTAATTTGGCTAGTTGTTTGTTAACAAAACTAGATAAATGATTTGTTCTTGAATTAATTATCTCTTTTTCAAATTTTGTTTTAAAATAATAATCTAATAATTTTGAATATGATTCAAATTTCACATCAGTATCATCAATATTAGTAAA
>JBOFSX010000066.1:0-3116 GCA_051651765.1 Anaeroplasmataceae bacterium
TGTAACTCATCCTTAACAAAGTCTATATCTTCATTACAAAGTAATGGTATAATTTCATCTAACTTTTCTTCTTCAAAATCCCACCATTTAAGTTTTAAAAGTAACTCAATAAACTTATCATCAAATCTTTTTCTAATAATTCTAGCTGGATTACCACCAACTATCGTATATGGTTCAACGTTTTTAGTAACTACAGAATTAGCAGCAACTATAGCTCCATCACCAATATTTATTCCAGGCATTATTACGGATTCTCTACCAATCCATACATCATTTCCTACAACCGTATCACCTTTATAAGGTATTTGACTCATATGATCTGGGGTGATACTACTCCACTTATTTCCACACACATTAAATGGATATGTACTAATACTTTTAATTCTATGATTGGCAGCTCCCATTATAAATTTAGTATTAGAAGCTATTGAACAAAATTTTCCTATAATCAACATATCATTAAAATTTTCGTAATGAAACAATACATTTCTTATTTCAAAATCTAATGGATATAGCACATCATCATAATAAGTATAATCACCGACAATAATATTCTTTTTCGTAATAACATTTTTTAGATATACTGATGTTTTATATTCATTTAAATAGATATCATTTTTATTAGGTCTTTTCATATATTTTCCTCTTTAATTTATTATATAGTTTTAAAATTTAAATGCTAAATTGGAATATTATTCCAATTAATGCTGCTAGAAAAATATAATAAATCGGATGAATTTTATATCTTAATATCAATACAAACAAGGCTAAAAATAGTAAAATTGCCTTGAAATCAAATAAATCTATAAACTTTTTTGTTTGTTCAAACAAATCTATATCTAACATTGAAATTTTAAATATAGAAAAACATGCAACACTTATTAAAGCTACTGAAGCTGCTTTTAATCCGTAAAATGTATACTTTACATATTTATTTTCGTTAAATCTTTTTAAAAACTGACATATAATTAGGATAACTATTATACAAGGAGCTATCAAACCTATTGAAGCTATAATAGCTCCCGGGATACCAGCTGTAATATATCCCGCATATGTAGACATATTTACACCTATAGCTCCTGGCGTAGATTCGCTTATTGCTATAATATTTGCTAGATCAATACTTGTAAACCATCCCGTTTTAATACTTAATTCTTCTAAAAAAGGTATAGTGGCGGCACCACCACCTATACTAAATAATCCGATTTTAAAAAATTCTAAAAATAACTCTAGATATATCATGACTCATCACTCTTATCACAATCGTTTGAATCATTTTCATCATTTATATTTTTAGACTTTCTAAGTTTAAATGAATTTATCATTATTCCGCATATACCAGCTATAATAACAAAATATACAGAAGAAACTGGTGTAAATAAACTTAAAACAATAACCAAAATAAATATCAAAAGAGTTGGTATATCAATAATTGATTTTTTAAATAATTTAATAATTGCACTTAAAATTAATGCTACTACACATACTCTAATACCTGCAAATGCGTCTTGAACAATTTTATAATCACTAAAATTAACAAGAAGACTTGCTATTAAAATTATAATTATTATCGAAGGTGTTAAAAATCCAATGGTAGAAAATAAAGCTCCTAATACTCCTTTTACTTTATAACCAATAAATGTTGAAACATTTACCGAAATAATGCCAGGAGTACACTGACCGATAGCATAATACTCTTCAATTTCTTCGGATGATGCCCATTTGTATTTTTCTACTATATCTTTTTGTAATAATGGTAATAAAGCATAACCACCACCAAAATTAACTAAACCCATTCTAGCAAAAACATAAAATAATTTAAATAAATCTTTCATATAATCGTATCCTAACTTTTATATCATTATATGTCAATTAGGTTTGATAATCAATATTTTTAAGATTTTAAGTATACTTATAATTTTATAACATCAAGATCATTTGGAACATATATATTACCATTAAAATGTATTGAAGCTTCTTCTTTGTATAATTGTTGTCTGAATTTCAAATTAGAATCTTCAGTATGATATAAAATTAGATTTTTAACGTTAGTCTCTTTTGCTATTCTACCTGCATCTAATGCTGTTGAATGTGCTTTTTCATATGGCTTGAATATATCTTTATCAGCATCAAGACAATATGCTTCATGCATTAAATAATCACTATTTTGTACTAATTTATAAAGTTCACTATTTAATGGTTCATCACCGGCAAAACAAAATTCAATACCATTAAATGATGATATAAATCCATATTGTACTTGTTTTTTTGATAACAAATTAAAAAAAGAGAAATTCATGTTATTTATAATCGCTTGACTAGTGTTATCAATTGGATTAAACATTATTTTAGAATTAAATAATGTAGTAAGTTTTTTTGGAAGCATAATTTCACACATAACAATAATATCGCTAATTACTTCTTTACAAGCATAGATATTAAGTTTATGTCTATAATTATTCGAGTTTATCAAACTAGCAATTTTTCTTACTACCCATACAATCCCTAAAACATGATCAGTATGTGAGTGGCTGACAAAAATATCGTTAATTTCTGATATATCAATATTTGCCTTTTCCAGTTGATTAAATATTTGATTTCCGCCACCTCCATCAACTAGAAGTGTTCCGTATTCATTTTTAATAACAAAACAAGTATTATAACACTTTGTTACCATAGCGTGTCCTGTTCCTAAAACAATTAATTCATTTTTCATAACTTACCCTCACAAACAGTAATTATATAATTATCTACATCATATGATTTAAAAATAACGTTTTGATAATCAAAATCTTTAAATGAAACATTAGTATCTCCAAGATATTTAAAATAACTTTCTTTTTTTGTCCATATTTTTGTTAATTCATAATCTTTATTTACAGAACTTTCGATTGTACTAAGTTCATTTTCATTACAAATTCTTTTAGGTACTTTATCGTTATAACTTTTAATATCCTCAACATCTACACCTATCTCAGATTCAGAAACTACACATACAACACATGATTTAGAATGAGAAATATTAAAGTAAATGTCTCTACCTATAAAATCTTTTTGTTCAAGGTAAGGCTTATTATTTTTAAATATAAAAGTAGGATTATAAATTCGGTATTTTT
>JBOFSX010000067.1:0-6163 GCA_051651765.1 Anaeroplasmataceae bacterium
TGAGAGTTTTTTTTATATATTCTGAACAATTTTACAATTAGTAAAATATCAAAAACATACAAAATAGATCCTGCTACATACAATGTTATTTTCAAACCAAAATCTAATGTAGTAAATAAAAATAATGGTGAGAATGTTATAAAACTAGCAAAACCTGTAACTATTAATACAAATACTAAAAATCCAAAAGTTGGTATTTTATTTCGATGTCTTTTCATGATTTTTTCCCCTTAATTTCTTAATATTAAATAAATTTATTATAAAACTTCTAATATATCTAAATATAAACTTCTTGAAAAACTTTCTGAATATTTTTTTCTCGTTATCGTCTAATGTTTCAAATTTAGAAATTATCCTTGCCGACTTTATCAAAAAGTTTTTCCTGAATTGCATAATATTAGAGACACCGGCAACTTCAAACAATTCAAACAAATCATTTATAAATTGCATTTTTGAATATTCATCACTTGTGTTTAATAATTCTGTTATGCTAACTTCAAATGAAATAGAAGATAATGTTCTGTAATTGAAAGTAACAAATTTATCATTTTTGTATATCCAAGCAAAAGGATCATGTTGAAACAAACCACCAATTGCAGAACTTTTTACAATAATCTTATTAGGTGCATGATTAAGTAAAACTCCAATCAGAGCATCTTTAGGAACGTAACTCTTAACTTTATGTGAAATACGTTCGAAGTCATTTAATAAGAAAATGTTGTTTTTATATCCTGGTCCATCAAAATTGTAAACCACTTTGATTTTTTCTTGAATAGAAATAGGAGCAAATATTGATGCAAATAAAGCAAAATTACCACCTTTTGAGTGTCCTCCAACATAAAGCTCATCCTCATCAGAAATAAATTTAGATATATTAGTTAAATATTTTAAAGCTTTATCTTGTCCTGGAAGAGTGTCATAAAGTGACATGTTAAAATCTTCTTTTAATCCTATAACACTAGTGTCGGTCCCACGGTAGGCAACGAAATAGAGTTTATCAATTCTGTAACACATACACGTAAACTGTGACACATTTGTCTCATCTAATCTATTATAGATAAATCCTACTTCCAACTTTTTAAATCTATCTGATTTTGATAAATTATTTAAGAATTTAATGTTTTTTTTTGGCAAATACGTTGACTTAACTAGAGTTTTCATTTTTTCTTTTGTTAAATAACGCCTTATATTAACAAAATCAAATCCCTCTTGGTAATTAAAAAAATCAATATAAGCTAACTGAGATAAAACTAGCGCATCTACTTCGTTAAATTTGCTAATATTGAAACTTTTATTTGTTTTTAAATACTTAATAATATTTTTTTTCATAAACCACCAGATATGATTAATTATAACTCAAAACAAAAAAAAGTAAAACATTTTTAGATAAATTACTAATTTAAAAGATATTTAACTTATATAACCATACTTTTCAAAAAATTCTTTTTTAAAATCGTTTAGTCTATCTTCTTTAATAGCTATTCTTATCTTTTTCATTAAATTTTTTAAAAAGTACAAGTTATGATAAGAAACTAATCTTTGTCCAAGACTTTCTTCAGCTTTGAATAAGTGATTTAAATAACTTTTATTATAAGTCTTACAAACCTTACAATCACATTCTTCATCTAACCTAGTTAAATCATCTTTAAAATTGCTGTTTTTAATTAATATCTTTCCGTTACTTGTAAGAGCTGTTCCATGTCTAGCTATTCTAGTAGGAAGAACACAATCAAACATATCTATCCCATTTAAAGCACCAATAACTAAATCATCAGGACTACCAACACCCATCAAATACCTTGGCTTATCTTTTGGCATAATAGTTTTAAGGTATTCTAGCATTTCGTACATTTCTTCCTTAGATTCACCAACACTAAGTCCCCCGATTGAATAACCAGGAAAATCTATCTCTTTTAATTTGTCTAAACAATATTTTCTAAGCTCTTTAAAAGGTCCTCCTTGAACTATTCCAAACAAACTTTGGTTATCAGAATTTTTATGAAAATCTTTCCCTCTTTTTGCCCATCGTATTGTTCTATCAACGCTATCCTTCATATATTCAAAACTAGAGTTGAAGGGAGGACATTCATCAAATGACATAATAATATCTGCACCTAGGTTGTTTTGTATTTCAATTGCTTTTTCTGGAGATAAAAATAATTTAGAACCATTTTTATGATGTCTAAATTCTACGCCTTCTTCAGTTATTTTTCTTAAATTAGAAAGGCTAAAAACTTGAAACCCACCAGAATCGGTAAGTAAAGCCTTATTCCAATTCATAAAGCCTCTAATACCACCATTTTTTTTAACAACATCATCCCCTGGTTGTAACCATAAATGATAAGTGTTACCCAAAATTAGTCCATCACTAACTTCATTTATTTCTTCAGACGACAAAGATTTAACAGTTGCTTTAGTTCCCACCGGCATAAATATAGGGGTTTCAAAAGAACCATGTGGTGTATGTAATATTCCTAGTCTTGCTCCTGATTGTTTACATTCATGTATAAGTTCGTATTTTATTGCATCCATATTTTCATTTCCTTAAATGTATTTTTCTTTATATATTACTTTGGTTATTTTAAATTTATCAATATCTTTAATAAAGTGAAGTTCTATTAGTAAATTTAAAAATTCATTCTTATTGGTCTCAACAACAATTTTTAGACAAAACAAATCTTCAAATAAAAATTTTAATAAATGATAAAAACAATCATAATTTTCTAAAGAATAATCACCATCACATATTTGAATTAATTTATATTCATTCATTCTCGATAATATCTTTAAATCAAGAGAAAATTCCAATTCGTTATCCAAATTACAAAAATCAACTTTAATATCATTTGAAGTTTCTTCTATAAAGACATAGTGTTTATCAAATCTTAATGAATGATTCATAATAATTCAACTGTTTTAATTTTTACATCAACAAGTGGCTTATCAGACGAATTTGTCTGTTGTGAAGCAATATAATCAATCACATCTAAACCTTTAGTAACAACTCCAAACGCTGCATATGATCCATCTAAAAATGTAGAATCTTCATGCACTAAAAAGAATTGACTACTTGCGCTATTAACATTATTTGTACGCGCCATAGAAATAACACCTTTGGAATGAGACAATAAGTTATTAACACCGTTAATTGTGAATTCACCTAAAATATTATTTTCGCTTCCACCCATTCCTGTCCCTGTTTTATCACCAGCTTGTACCATAAATCCTTTTATTACTCTGTGAAAAATAATTCCTTCATAATATTTTTGATTAACTAAGTCAATAAAGTTTTTAACAGTAATAGGGGCTACTTTATCAAATAACTCGATAATTATTTCCATATTGTTATCTAGCATCATTCTTACTTTTTGATTATCACTAGATAAAAAGTTTTCATAGTTCATAAATTGTTTCATAATATTCTCCTTAGTTTATTTGATTAACATACAATCTCCAAATGAAAAAAATCTATACTTGTTTTTTACAGCATGTTCGTATGCATTCATAATTATTTTTTTACTACTAAAAGCACTTACAAGCATAATCAATGTAGATTTTGGTAAATGAAAATTAGTTATCTGAATATCAACACACTTAAACTGATATCCAGGATATATAAAAATATTAGTATGTCCTTTTGATTGTTTAAAACCATCGTTATATGCAGTTTCTAATACTCTTGTACAAGTGGTACCAACACTAATAATTTTATTACCACTTTTAAAAGTATCGTTTAATATATTTGCGCTTTTCTCAGAAATTTCATAATACTCAGAATGCATAACGTGTTCCAATACATTATCTACTTTTACTGGCCTAAACGTACCTAATCCAACATGTAGAGTAACATAACAAATTTTAACTCCTTTGTTTTCTAATGTAGTTAATATTTCCTTAGTAAAGTGAAGACCTGCTGTAGGAGCTGCAGAACTACCAGGGTTCTTTGCGTAAATAGTCTGATATCTATCTTTTTCTTCTAATCTCTCGTAAATGTAAGGCGGTAGAGGCATATCTCCCAACTTATCAAGTATCTCCAAGAAAATACCGTCATAATCAAATTTGAAGTATTTAATTCCTTCATCTTCCTCATTTACGCAAGTAGCAACAAGAATACCTTCACCAAAAATAATTTTATCGTTTATCTTAATTCTTCTTGCAGGTTTAACAAGTGTTTTATATATTCCATTAGTATCATCTAAAATAAGAATTTCAATAACTGCATTAGTAGTTTGTTTTAACCCTATTAATCTAGCGGGTATAACCTTTGTATCATTCAATACTAAACAATCGCCCTCATTAATATAATCTACTATATTAGAAAACTTTTTATCTTCTAACTCTCCAGTTTTTTTGTCTAGGATCAACATCTTAGACTCGCTTCTATTCTCTAATGGAGTTTGAGCTATTAAATTTTCATCTAGATAATAATCAAAATCATCAGTTTTCATTAGAGAAGTTTCCTTTCAAAAAAGAATCATAGTATGCGACAGCTTTTTTTGACGCTATTCTACCTCGATTTGTTCTTAAAACAAATCCTATTTTTATTAAATATGGTTCAATAATTAACTCAACCGTATTAAAATCAATAAAAGAAATTTTGCTAATTAATTTCACTCCAACAGGACCTCCATTAAATACTTGTATCAGATTATACAAATAAATTCTATCATCACGATTTAAACCAAACTCATCTATTTCTAGTTTAGTAAAAGCATGTTCAGCTAATTTCTTATCTATTATACCATTATTTAAAATTAATGCAAAATCTCTTATTCTTTTAAATAAATTAATTGCTACTCTAGGAGTTGATCTACTTCTTTTAGCTATTAAAGATAATGCTTCATATTGAATATTTACATTTTCATATTTTGCTATATTTTCAATAACTCGAATCAAATCTTTTTCTAGATAATATTCAAACCGAAAATTAATAAAAAACCTATCTTTAAATGGTATAGATAGTCCACCTAATTTAGTAGTTGCACCTATTAAAGTGAATTTAGAAATATCCATGCGAAAGGTTTCATCGCTAGATTTATTTAGTTTTAAATCAATTACGAAATTATCCATTGCATCATATAAAAACTCTTCAACATTAGTTGGTAGTTTGTGTATCTCATCAATAAATAAAATGTCATTATCATGTAGTTTAGTTAAAGCATTTATCATATCAGCTAATGAACGTATGCTATTTGCATTAAAAATAATTAAATCAACATTTAGTTCATGCGCAATAATATTTGCTAGTGTCGTTTTTCCCAACCCAGGAGGACCATGTAAAATAATATGGTCTAAGCATGCATTTCTTTTTAATGACGATTTAATATACACGTCAAGAAGTGAAACGATTTTTTCTTGTCCAATAAACCCTTTTAAATTTTTTGGGGCGTAGTTATCATAATTACTCATTCGATTGTCCTAATTTTAATAAACAATTTCTAATATTTTCATCTAAATCTTGCTTCAAATTTAAATTTTCAGTAACTCTTAGGACATCTTCTTTTTTATATCCAAGCCTGTTTAATATATCAACTACTTTATGAGTATTACCTAGTACCAATTTCTTTGATTTATATTTATCTTTATTAAATTCATCATATACAGATTTGCATATTTTATCACTTAATTTAAATAATTCTTTTAATCTATTATAGTTTTCATACGTACAAATATCATAGATTTCAAAAACATCAGACTCACATATCCTTAAAGCTATTTTAGGACCAATACCATTTAAAGTAATTAGTGTAGAAAATAATGTTCTATATTCTTTATTTATAAAGCCATATAATTCATTGCTATTCTCTTTAATAATTTGAACTATATATACAATGATTTCATTTTCTACATTTACAAACATAGTTACTGGTTTATGTATTATGTATGATATATTATTTGATTCAAAAATAATATGTGTATTAAAAATTTCAATTATGTTACCTTTAATCGAGTATATCATAAAATCACCTCTTACAATATATAGTCAACTAGTTAGACTCTTTACTACTTTTACTAAATACAACTGTATTGTTCGAACACATTATAATTTTCAAAGAAAAAACTCTTTCGATATATTTAAAAACTTTACTATTAAAAAAAGCAACATGAGTATTATCTCTTAAATACCACCAATTTAATAACTCATTAGGATAAAAATTAGTTT
>JBOFSX010000068.1:0-10537 GCA_051651765.1 Anaeroplasmataceae bacterium
TTTGTTATTTCTTGGATACTAGCTTTAGTATCATTAGTTATGTTGCCAGTCACTATGTTTTTAATGATGCTAGTTATTAGCTTCTCACAAAAATATTTTAGAAGACAACAACAAACTTTAGGTGCTTTAAATGGTCATGTTGAAGAAGCTTATTCGGGACATACTATAGTTAAATCATTTAATATGGAAGATGAAAATTGTGTACATTTTGATAAGTTAAATAATTCATTAAAAGGTAGTGCATTTAAATCTCAATTTTTATCTGGTTTAATTATGCCTGTAATGACTTTTGTTGGTAATATCGGTTATATTTTAATCACTGTAGTTGGTGCCTTATTAATGGTAACTACTAAAACTTCTATTCAATTACAAGTTGGGAATGTTCAAAGTTTTATTCAATACTCAAGATTGTTCATGCAGCCAATTCAACAAATTGGTCAAATAACAAGCGTTCTTCAAGCGTGTGCAGCTGCTACGGAAAGAATAATGAATTTTCTTGATGAAGAAGAATTAGAAAAAGAAGAAAATAAACTTGTTCTTGATAAAAAAGATGTTAAAGGGACAGTGCAATTTGAGAATGTTAAATTCTCTTATAACCCTGAAAAAGAAATTATTCATGACTTCTCATGTTTGATTCAACCCGGACAAAAAGTTGCAATTGTTGGACCTACCGGTGCTGGTAAAACTACAATGGTTAATTTACTGATGAGATTCTATGAAATTAATCAAGGTAAAATTTCTATAGATGGAATTTCAACAAAAGATATAACTCGTGAAAACGTAGCCGGTTTATTTGGAATGGTTTTACAAGATACTTGGTTATTCGAAGGAACGATTTTTGATAATTTAATTTATGGAAATCCAAGTGCTTCCAAAGAAGAAGTTGAACAAGCTTGTAAAGCATGTCATGTTGATCATTTCATTAAAACATTATCTAATTCTTATGATCACATATTAGATGAAAATGCTAATATTAGCCAAGGTCAAAAACAATTATTAACAATTGCTAGAGCAATGGTTGAAAATGCGCCGATGCTAATATTAGACGAAGCTACAAGTAGTGTTGATACTAGAACAGAAGTATTAATTCAAAAAGCTATGGATAACTTGATGGTTGGTAGAACATCGTTCGTTATAGCTCATAGACTTTCTACAATTAAAAACGCTGATATTATACTAGTTATGAAAGATGGAAATATTGTTGAGCAAGGTAATCATGACGCTTTAATGAAAACTAATGGTTTCTATGCTGACTTATATAATTCACAGTTTTCAGAACACTAAACCTTATTTTAAAAAGATGCATTAATTTGCATCTTTTTTTGTTGTATATATGAAAACGTTTACTTAAAATAATTCGTTTATTTATTTAGTAAAAAATATATAATATAAATGTTCACATATTGTGAATCATTTATAAAAATTCTTTTTATGCTAGCTTGCTAGCGAATCCTTTTTTAGGGCTATTTTTAGCCCTCTATTTTTTTATAGGAGAAAATTATGTTAAGTAAAATTGATATCAATACAATTTATAAAGTTATATTTACAAATAAAAGAGATAATTCTGAATTTAAAAAAATAATAATTAAGAAGAAATCAATATCAAATAAAGAAGTATTTCAAGTAGAACTTTTTACTGACACACAAGTATTTCATAATAATATTGAACTAAATGAAATCATTGATTATATTACGAATACAATGAAGGAAAAATTCAGACAGTCAGAAGTATTTACTTCTAATTTAGTATATGCCTTCAAATACTCTAATAAAGAAAAATTATTGTCATCTACTAGAAAAAACAATGATACTTATAAGGTTGAGTCACACAATAAAACTAAACAACACATTCTTCGTGAAGGTTTGATTATTGAGCCGCTTATTGATTTGGGTGTAATGAACAAAGATGGATTTGTAGTTAAAGGATATTACGATAAATTTAAACAAATTAATAAGTACATCGAGATTATTGATAACATATTAAAAGAAGAAGACAGTATCAATATTATAGATTTTGGGTGTGGTAAGAGTTATCTAACGTTTATATTATATTATTATTTATTAAATATTAAAAAAATCAAGTTTAATATAATAGGATTAGATTTAAAAAAAGATGTCATTGAAAAATGTAATAAAATCAAAGCAAAATATAAATATGAAAATATTTCGTTTTATAACCAGGATATAGCAGATTTTGATTCTAATAAAAAAATAGATATGGTTATATCTTTACATGCTTGTGATACAGCTACAGACTTTGCTATATATCATGCAGTGAGATTAAAATCAAAATATATTTTAGCGGTTCCTTGTTGTCAACATGAAATTAATTCTCAAATTAAAAACAATCAACTAGAACTGCTTACTAAATATGGAATAATTAAAGAAAGATTTGCTACTTTATTGACAGATAGCATAAGAGCTAATATTTTGGAGGTTTTAGGTTATGAAGTTAATGTTATAGAATTTATAGACATTACTCATTCGCCTAAAAATGTATTAATCAAAGCTGTTTTAAAAAATAATAATATTGATAATGATAAAAAAAATAGACTTTCGGAACTGTTATCTTTATTTAATATTAAACAAACTCTTTATGAACTGCTTTTAAAAAAGTAGTAGTAATTAAATGGACTATTTAAAAGTTTATAAGGTTGATAAATGACATTTTTCTTTATTAATAGCTACCAACTTTTTCAAATTGATTTTAAGACAAATCTACAAACTTACATTTTTTTACATAGCCTAAAAGTATTGAAATTAAATCTTTAAAATTGTATAATATAAATAGCGTTTTTATAAAGGGGTGTTGTTGTGAAAGTTTCGTTAGCATGTGACCATGGTGGTCTTAATTTAAAAAATAAAATAATAGAATCTTTAAAAATTGAAGGATATGAAGTTATAGATTTTGGTACATATACATTTGATACTTGTGATTACCCAGAATTCGCAAAAAAAGTTTGTAATTCTGTTCTTTCTAATGAAACAGAAAGAGGTATCTTAGTTTGTTCTACAGGAATAGGAATGAGTATTGTTGCTAATAAATTTGTGGGAATTAGATGTGCTTTAGTTAGCGATATAAATTCTGCGGTTTTAACTAGAGAACATAACAACACTAATGTACTTGCTTTAGGAGAAAAAAATGTTAGTTTAGAATTAGGTGTTGATATAGCTAAGACTTGGCTTAAAACAGAGTTCTCGAATGAAGAAAGACATGTTAGAAGAATAAACTCAATAGAAAAATAAAAGGAGAAATATATGTCGACAGTTACAGTTTTAGATCATGCATTAGTAAAACATAAACTTACTATCATAAGAAAAAAAGAAACTAAAACTAAAGATTTTTTTGAAAATGTAGAAGAAATCGCTAGTTTAATGACTTATGAAATTGCAAAAAATTTCCCGTTAAAAAAAGTGGAAATAGAAACTCCTATTTGTAAATCAGTTCAATATGAATTAGCAAACGAAGTTGTTATAGTTCCTATTTTAAGAGCTGGACTTGGTATGGTTGAAGGTATTAGAAAAATGCTTCCAACAGCTAAAGTAGGATTTGTAGGATTATATAGAGATGAAGAAACGCTAGAACCTCATGAATATTATTCTAAATTACCAAGTAATATTAATAAAGCTATTACACTTGTAGTAGATCCTATGCTTGCTACTGGTGGTAGTGCAGCAGCAGCTATTAAAATGATCAAAGATAAAGGTGCGCAAAATATTAAATATATCGGCTTAGTTGCATCACCAGAAGGTGTTGAATTCTTAAAAAAAGCTCATCCTGATGTTGAAATATATTTAGCCGCTTTAGATGATAAGTTGAATGAAAAAGGATACATAGTCCCAGGTTTAGGTGACTGTGGAGATAGATTATTTGGTACTAAATAATGAAAAATACATCAGAATTTGCTAAAGCGTATGCTTTATTATCTCAAGGATTAGCAGTAATACTAGTTCTTGGGGTAGGTGGTTTTTTCTTAGGTAGATGGATTAATCGAGATTCTGCTTTAAGTGGTATTTTAGCAATTGTTGGAGTTATTATCGGTATTGTTATTTTTATAACATATGCTTTAAAAATAGGGTTAGGCGGTGATTCAAATAAGGGAAGTAAATAAATTTGGATTACTTGTAATACCCGCATCTTGGCTAGTTGGAATAATTGTATCATTGATACTTTATTTTGCATTAAATGATGCTATAGCCTGGATTGTTACAAAAAGTTATATTTTAGGATTGATTGCTTCATTAGCAAACTTTTCTATATTTATAAAATGCGGTAATGGATTTCTTAAAGAAGTGGAAAAAAAAGAGAACGGATCTCCTGTCACGAAGTTTATGATAGGTGTCATTATCAGAACAATTATTACTTTGTTGATTTTTGCAATTGTAATTTTTGGACATATTAATGAAACTCCAACTTTTAATGTATATGCTACTTTAGGTGGATTCTTAACTGTGAAAGCAATAATGATGATAGTCGTTATGCTAAAAAAAGGAAAGGTGATTAAATGATGGAATACCTTAGGAATATTCCTGAACAGGTTAAAAGTACAGTAATGATTACTTTGGTCTTAATCATAATAATTATATTTATTGGTTGGAGACTAAAAAAAGTAAGCGCTACCGGAAAAACACCTAAATGGATAGTTCCTTTCATTATACTAGTTGGTATGGTAAACGATTTTACAAAAACTAATCTAGGTAGAAGATGGAAAGCTTATGCTCCATATTTTTTATCATTAGGTATATTTTTGTTTTTCGCTAATATATCATCAGTATTCGGAATGACCAACCCTACTAGCTATTTAGTAGTAAACGCTGCATTAGCAACGATTTCGTTCTTTATAGTTCAGTTTACCGGAATGGTTTCTTTAGGAATCAAAGGGTATGCTTCTAGTTTTGTTGGACCACTTAAACCACTTGCGCCTGTAATGATACCAATTAATATAATTGGTGATTTGGCTTTGCCAGTATCATTATCATTACGTTTGTTAGGTAATATAATAAGTGGGACAGTAATATCGATGTTGATTAAGAGTTTCTTAGGATGGGGTGCAATTATTCCATTACCTTTCGTAAACGCTATTTTTGATATCGGATTTGGTTTAATACAAGCGTTTGTATTCGTAGTATTAACAATTATCTTTACATCAATGAAAATCGATGACAAAGAAAAGATTTATGATTGACGTAAATAAAAAAAAGAAAAACAAAAAAATTATAATTTAAAAGGAGAATATTATTATGTTTTTACAAGCAATTACAACATTTATGACAAATTTTTTAGCAGTATCGGGTGATATGAGTGCAGTAGCTTCAGGTTTAGCTTATATTGGTGCAGGTATCGCTGTTTTAACTGGTTTAGGTGCAGGTATTGGTGAAGGTATGATCGCTGCTAAAGCGGTTGAAGCAGTAGGTAGACAACCAGAAGCTTCTGGTAAAGTAACAGTTACTATGATTATCGGTTGTGCAATTACAGAAACAACAGGATTATACGGATTAATCATTGCATTCTTATTAATTTCAAAATAATAAGAACCCACAAATAAGATGGAGGAATAATTATGTTTTTAGGAATGGCAGAAACATTAGAAAAAATCGCAGAATTCGTAAACAAATGTCTAGGTCCTCTTGGTTCTGAGGGTTTTAATTGGGGTACAATGAGAGATTTTATCGTTCAAATTATAGCAACAATTATTTTATTTATAATTGTTAGAATATTTTTATGGAAACCAATTACTCAATTAATCGAAGCAAAAAGAAATGCTATTGATAAAGAATTAGTTGAAGCAAAAGAAGCTAACGAGAAAGTTAGAGTTCTTACAATTGAGTTAGAAGATAAACTTAAAGATGCTCAAATAGAAGTTAAAGAACTTTTAGATACTGCAGAAAAAGATGCAAATCTTAGAAGAGATCAAATTATTAAAGATGCTAAAGCTGAAGCTAAAAAACGTCTTGATAATGTAGAGGTAGAAATTCAGCAAGAAATAGTTAAGAAAAACAATGAAATTAAACAAACTATCGTTGATGTAGCTTTTACAGCTGCTAGAAAGATTGTTGGAAATGACGTTGATGAAGAAAAATACTTAAAAATTGTTAATGAAATAATTGAGGGGGAAAGCAAATAATGAATTCTTCTGCTTCATATGCAGTAGCATTATATGAATTATCCTTAAAAGAAAAATCTCTAGAAGAAGTAAAACTTAATTTAGAGGTTCTTTCAAAAGCACTTTTAGAGATTGAAGATGGAATTAAATTATTTACTTACCCTTCAATTACAAAAAATAATAAAAAAGAGATTCTATTAAAAATAACTTCAGGCTTTAATAAAATGTTTATAGATTTTCTTAAGGTTTTAATAGATAATAACTCATTTGAGTTAATTAATTCTATTGATGTTGAATTTAATAAATTAATAGACTTGAACAATGATAAACTTCTGGTTGATGTTGTATCTTCATCAAAACTTAATGTTGAAGCACGTAATGAGATCATTAGAGTATTAGAAAAAAAACACGCAAAAAAAACAATTAAAATTAATAATATAATAGAAGAAAATTTAATTGGTGGTTTTAAAATAATTATCAATGGTGAATGTATGGATACATCACTTCATGACCGATTAAATAGACTTAAATCTATTTTATAGAAAGGAAACCTTAATGAGTAAAATTAATTTATCTGAAATATCAAGCCTAATTAAACAACAAATTACTGCTTATAAAGATGAGATTAAAACTGAAACAATAGGAACAGTTGTTAAAGTAGGAGATGGTATTGCATTAGTTCATGGCTTAGACAAAGCTATGCAAGGTGAGTTACTTTCTTTTCCAAATGATGTTTATGGAATGGTTTTAAATCTTGAAAGTGATTGTGTTGGTGCTATTCTATTAGGTGAGTCTTCGCTTGTTAGCGAAGGAGATACTGTAAAATGTACAGGAAAAATTCTTGAAATACCTGTTGGTGAAAACTTCATGGGTAGAGTTATAAATCCATTAGGTCAACCAATAGATGGACATGGAAAAATTAAATCAACAAAAACAAGACCGATAGAAGTTAAAGCTACTGGTGTTATGGAAAGAAGTTGTGTTAATGAACCATTACAAACTGGTATTAAGGTATTAGATGCCCTTGTTCCAATCGGACGTGGACAACGTGAGCTAATTATCGGAGATAGACAAACTGGTAAAACTAGTATTGCTGTAGATACAATGATTAACCAAAAGGGTAAAGACGTTATTTGTATCTATGTTGCTATAGGTCAAAAAGAATCAACAGTTGCTAACGTATATGAAACACTTAAAGAACATGATGCTATGGACTATTCAATTATAGTAAGTGCTTCTGCATCTAACCCAGGTCCAATGTTATACTTAGCTCCTTATTCAGGTGTATCACTTGCTGAATACTTTATGTTACAAGGTAAAGATGTATTAATTATCTATGATGATTTATCTAAACATGCTGTTGCATATAGAGAACTTTCTTTATTATTACAAAGACCTCCAGGACGTGAAGCATATCCAGGAGATGTTTTCTATCTTCATTCAAGATTGCTTGAAAGAGCTGCAAAATTAAGTGAAAAATTAGGTGGAGGAAGTATTACAGCTTTACCTATAATAGAAACTCAAGCAGGAGATATCTCTGCATATATACCTACAAATGTAATATCTATTACTGATGGACAAATATTCTTACAAGCTGATTACTTTTATAAAGGTATTAGACCAGCAATTAATGCAGGTTTATCAGTAAGTAGAGTTGGTGGGGCTGCTCAAACTAAAGCAGTTAAAAAAGTGTCTGGTACTTTAAGACTAGACCTTGCATCATTTAGAGAATTAGAATCATTTGCCCAATTTGGTAGTGATTTAGATGCATCAACTAAATCTAGACTTGAAAGAGGTCAAAGAACAGTTGAGATACTAAAACAAGATTTACATGAAACTATTTCTTTTGAAAAAGAAGCAGTTATTCTATATTGTTTAACAAAAGGACATCTTGATAGCATAGCTATTAATGAAGTTAGAAATTTTGAAAAAGCTATCTACCGTCAATTAGAAATAACTGAAGCTGGTAAAAAAATAGCTAAACAAATTGTAGAAACTAAAGAACTTCCTAATATTGAATTACTAGAAAAGTTTATTAAAGATACTAAGAAAATGTTTCTATAAGAGGTGAATTATGGGAAATTCGTTACGTGAAGTTAAACTTCGTATTGATTCAACTAAAAGTACATCTCAAATAACAAAAGCAATGTATATGGTTTCGCAATCTAAAGTTAAAAGAAGTGAAAGAATATATAAAGAGTATAAAGATTTTATGCAACGTATTTCTGATATGGTAGTGTCTATCGTTTCTAAAGCAGAAACTGATTACGAACATCCATTAATTAAAAAAAGACCAATTGGTAAAGTATGCTACTTGTTAGTAACTTCTGATAGAGGTCTTGCAGGTGCGTATAATACAAATTTATTCAAACAATTAGAAAACGAGATTAAAAATAATCATAAATCTAAAGATGAATTTGTATGTGCGGCTATTGGAAAAAAAGGACATAGTTTTATTAATAAAAGAGGATACAACAAAGTTAGAGACGAAGCTATATTCGTAAGAGATGATATCTTATTTGTTGATATAGTTCCTTTAGCGGATGGTATAATTGATTTATACTTAGATGAAAAGATTGATAAATTAGTTGTTATACACAACCATTTTGTTAACTCTTTAACACAAGAAGTTGTTAGTAAGACATTACTACCTTTAGGAGAAATCGAAGGTGGAAATATAATTGATACTGATTATATTTATGAGTCAGGTATTCAAAATACTTTAGATCAAATTTTACCGATGTATATTCAAGATACAATATATGGTGTTATTTTAGATGCTAAAACAGCAGAACATAGCTCACGTATGAATTCAATGCGTAGTGCTACTGATAATGCAGAAGAAGTAATTGATAAGTTACAGTTACTATATAATAGAGCAAGACAAGAAGTTATCACTAACGAACTTATCGATATAGTTGGTGGAGCTAACGCTTTAGGAGGTAAAGATTAGTGATAGGAAAAATTATTGAAGTACAAGGACCTGTAGTTGACGTTATTTTTGAAGACAAATTACCTAAAATCAATGAAGCTTTATTAGTTAATGTTAAAGCAAGTGATAATAATGGTGTTCAAATCAACTTAACTTTAGAAGTTGCATTACACGTTGGTAACAAAGTTGTTAGATGTATAGCTATGGATTCTACAGATGGACTTGTTAGAGGTATGGATGTTAAAGCTAGTGGAGCACCGATTAGTGTTCCGGTAGGTAATGTTACATTAGGACGTATTTTTAATGTATTAGGAGAAGTAATTGATGAAGGTGCTGCGTTACCTAAATCTGTTGAGAAATCTCCGATTCATAGAGATGCTCCAAAATTAGATGAATTATCTAGTAGTGTTGAGATACTTGAAACTGGTATTAAAGTTATAGACCTTTTGGCTCCTTATATTAAGGGTGGTAAAATCGGTTTATTCGGTGGTGCTGGAGTAGGTAAAACAGTGCTTATTCAAGAGTTAATTCACAATGTTGCACAAGAACATGGTGGTATATCTGTTTTTGCTGGTGTTGGTGAAAGAACAAGAGAAGGTAATGATTTATATCACGAGATGAAAGAATCTGGTGTTATTAATAAAACAGCTATGGTTTTCGGTCAAATGAATGAGCCACCTGGTGCTCGTATGAGAGTTGCTTTAAGTGGACTTACAATGGCTGAACACTTTAGAGATAAAGAAAAACAAGACGTATTATTATTCGTTGATAATATATTTAGATTTACTCAAGCAGGATCAGAAGTTTCTGCCTTACTTGGACGTATGCCGTCTGCTGTTGGGTATCAACCTACTCTTGCTACTGAAATGGGTAAATTACAAGAAAGAATTACATCTACTAAAGAAGGATCTATTACATCTATTCAAGCTGTATATGTTCCGGCCGATGACTATACTGACCCGGCTCCGGCAACAACATTTGCCCATTTAGATGCAACTACAAATCTTTCTCGTAAATTAACTGAAGAAGGTATATATCCTGCGGTTGATCCACTTGCAAGTACTTCAAGAGCTCTTTGTAAAGAAGTAGTTGGTGAAGAACACTATAAAATTGCAAGACAAGTTCAACAGTTAATTCAAAGATATAATGAATTATTAGATATTATAGCTATATTAGGTATGGATGAATTAGCCGAAGAAGATAAATTAGTAGTTTTAAGAGCAAGAAGAATTAAATTATTCTTATCTCAAAACATGTTTATCGGAGGTCAATTCACAGGTGTTCCTGGAGCATTCGTTCCTGTAAAAGAAACTATTAGAGGGTTTAAAGAGATTTTAGAAGGTCTACATGATAATTTACCAGAAGAAGCATTCCGTTTAGTTGGAACAATTGACGATGCTATTGCTAAGGCTAAAACATTATAATGAGACTAATTGTATCTACACATCAAGGTAAAACATACGATCAAGAGATAGAGTATGTTGTAATAAAAAATCAAGAT
>JBOFSX010000069.1:0-3502 GCA_051651765.1 Anaeroplasmataceae bacterium
AGAAATATAGTTCCTGATTTTACAAAAGTAAAATTAAGCATTAATTTAGATAAAGAGTTTAAAAAGTTTTTATCGGACAATCATTACTCAGGAAAAATAAAAAATGGATACTATACTGTTGATGGTAAAAGTTGTCATGCTATGATGCCTCAAAATGGATTGAATTCTAATTTTATTATGATAGATTTTTTAAATAAATATGCTCCATCATCATTTACAAATTTCATGGATAAATATTTTAATTTTTGTATTGATGGTACTAAATTAGGTGTATATGTATATGATAATGATATGAAAGCATTAACTATAAATCCTGGAGTCTTTGAATTTAAAGACAATTCTATTAATATTAAGCTTGATATGAGAGTACCAGTTGATAATTATCAATCAACAATTGAAAATAAATTTGATGAAATTAAAAAGGAATTCTCAGGATTTGATTATAAATTGGCTGTAGCTGTACCACTTCATTTTGTTGATCCAAAATCTCATCTTGTTAAGTCGTTGATGAATGCTTATCAAGAAATAACAAATGATTATAAAACATTACCTTTTACAATTGGTGGAGGAACTTATTCGAAATTTATACCTAACTGTTGTGGGTTTGGTCCTAGATTTATTGATTCTCCAGATACCATTCATAAACCTGATGAATATATGTCATTAGAAGATATCAAAAAAAATATAGCTATATATACTAAAGCTATTTATGAATTGGCTTGCAAATGAGATTAAGAAAAGTAAAAAATGCTAGTAATATTCTAAGTGAATCTGATTACTTTATTCAAAATCCAGAAAATTATAAAGGTAAATGGAATACAATATTTAATAACAATAACAAAATTGAAGTTGAAATTGGTTGTGGTAAAGGTAAATTTATTACAGGAATGGCTAAAGAATTTCCAAACACTAATTTTATAGCAATCGAAAAATTTGATAGTGTTTTAGTTAGATGTTTAGAATTAGTTATTGAAGAACAACCATCGAACGTTAAACTATTACTTTTAGATGCTTTAACACTTAATGATATATTTGATAAAAATGAAATATCTAATATATATTTGAATTTTTCTGACCCATGGCCTAAAACAAGACATTCAAAAAGAAGATTAACTTCAACACAACATCTAGAGATTTATCAAAATATTTTAAAAGAAGATGGATCTATTATTCAAAAAACAGACAATAGATTATTATTTGAGTTTTCGTTAGAAGAATTTTCAACTAATAACTGGCTAGTTAGTAATATATCTCTTGATTTGCATAAAACTGATAGATTTAATATTACAACTGAATTTGAAGAAAAATGGTCAAAATTAGGACCTATATATAGACTAGAAGCAAAAAAGAAACTATAATCTTTTTTGCTTTTTTTTATAAGTATGCTATACTGATTTTAAGAGGTGATTTATATGAGAATGGTTGATCTTATAGTAAAAAAAAGAGATAACATTGAGTTATCTGACCTAGAACTAAAATATATTATAGATGGTTTTACTAATAATAAAATACCTGATTACCAAGTTTCTGCATTTTTAATGGCGGTCTATTTTAATTCTTTATCTAGAAGAGAAATAAATACATTAACTAATCTTATGAAGAATAGTGGTGATTTAATTGATACTTCTAAAATTAAAGGAATATTAGTTGATAAACACTCAACAGGAGGTGTTGGTGATAAAGTAAGTTTTATAGTTGCGCCTATATTAGCATCCCTTGGTCTTAAGGTTCTTAAAATGAGCGGTAAGGGTTTAGGTATTACAGGGGGAACTATCGACAAACTTCAAAGTATTAAAGGGTTTGATACTGAATTAACTGAAGATGAATTTATTAAACAAGTTAATAAAATAAATATGGCAATTATAAGTCAAACTAAGAATTTAACTCCTGCTGATAAGCTTTTATATGCTTTAAGAGATGTTACTGGAACTGTTGACTCTATCCCCTTAATAGCATCAAGTATTATGAGTAAAAAACTAACAACATCCGCACAATCGATTTGTTTAGATGTTAAATTTGGTTCAGGAGCTTTTATGCAAACTATAGAAAAAGCTGAAGAGCTAGCTCGTGTAATGATTGATATTGGAAAAGATAATAAGAAAAATATGACAGCTATTATTTCTAATATGAATAAACCATTAGGAAAAGCTATAGGAAACAAAATAGAAGTATATGAAGCTATAGAAACACTTAAGGGTAATGGACCAATTGATTTAATTGAAGTTTGTCTAACTATTAGTGCTAATCTAGTTTTTGATTCTAAATTAACAAACACTTTCGATGAAGCATATAAGTTATGTCAAAGACAATTAGATAATAAGGAAGCATATAATAAATTTATGGAATTTGTTAAGTATCAAGGTGGAAATGTTTCTACTATAGAAAGTATTAACATTAATAAACTTACTAAATATGTTTATGAAGTAAAGTCAGCTGTTGATGGATATGTAACAAATATTGACGCTTATAGTTTAGGACAAGCATGCATCAATTTAGGGGCTGGTAGAGCGACTAAAGAGTCTGAGATTGATTACAATGCAGGTTTATACATAAACAAGCAAATAAACGATTTTATAAAGGTTAATGACGTTATTTGTACAATTTACTCTAATATTAAAAACATAGATAATATAATAGAGATGGTTAATAAAGGTTTTACTTTTGGAAAAGAAAAAGTTGTTAATAAAAATATATACAATGTTTTAAAATAATTATTTAAGAAAAGTAAATTGATTTTTATTAAAATCAATTAACTTTTCTTTTTTTAATTTACTAAGTTCATTAGATAATGCTGATCTTTCAACACCTAGATAATCAGCTAATTGCTGTCTATTTAATGTAATTTTAAAAGAGTTTGTTTTATTCTCTTTTTTTACCTGTTTTAAATAATCTAGAACTTTATCTCTTGTTTTGCTTTTTGTTAAACTCATAATTCTATTATTATAATATTTAACATTATGAGAGAAGTCTAAGAATAATAGTCTTATAAAGTCTATATGTCTTTTACATTTATTTTGACTTAATGTTACTGTTCTAAATGCGTCACATATTAATACTTTTGTTTTAGTTATCGATATTAAACTTTCATCATGAATAGCATTATCATTATCGATATATTCAATTCCGTAACAATTATCTTTTTTATAGTCTTGTAATATGATTTCTCTTCCATCTTCATCTATTCTAGTTGTTCGAGCAAGCCCATCTAAAATTATATAAATATTATCAAAATGATCATACTGATTTTTTATGATTTCATTAGGTTCAAACTCTTTATATATTGCTTTTATACATCTTAAAAGAGCGTGTTTGTCTAATTCATCAAGATTTTTTAAATATTTAGATTCATTCAAAAATTTTTTCACAAAATCACCTTTTTGTTGTTTTTACAACGTTTTCCTTTGATTAATTGTACTATAATGTTCAATGTAAGTAAAGAAACTTACTTTTATTAAAATTTATGGGGGTTATATTATGAATGTAATTAAAAGAAATGGTAATG
>JBOFSX010000070.1:0-4195 GCA_051651765.1 Anaeroplasmataceae bacterium
AACATGCCCACATTCTCTACACATCACGAAACTAGAGTAACCCCTTTTATTTAAAAATAAAATTGATTGTTCTCCTTTATTGAATCTATCAATTAATTTTTTTTGTAGTGATCTACTAAAAATTGATTTATTGCCTTGCTTTAATTCTGTACGCATATCCACTATCTCACTTTTAGGAAGACCTGCATCGTTAACTCTATTTTTAAGTTCTATTAGTTCATAGTCTTTTATCTCAACTTTATAGTAGGAACAAATACTTGGTGTAGCAGAACCAAATACTACAGGGCAATTATTATATTTAGCTCTAAAACTTGCTAAGTCTATTGTGTCATATTTTGGATTATTATCCTGTTTATATGACAAATCGTGTTCTTCATCAATGATGATTATACCAACATTACTTATTGGGGCAAAAATAGCACTTCGAGCACCTACTATTATTTTAGCTTCATTTTTACTAATTCTTCTCCACTCATCAAATCTTTCTCCATTAGAAAGTCGAGAATGAAGAACAGCAACTAAATCTTGAAATCTAGCTTTTAAGTTATAAGTCATTTGAGGTGTAAGAGAAATCTCAGGAACAAGCAAAATAGCAGTTTTATTTTTTTTAATAACTTCTTCTATAACGTTTAAATATACTTCCGTTTTTCCACTTCCCGTTATACCGTGTAGTAAAAACTTGTTATAAGAATTTAATTTATTTTTTATTTTTTTAATCGCATTATTTTGTGAGTCATTTAAAACATGATTATTATCAACATATTTTTTACTATAGGGGATTCGATATGTTTCAATATTTTCTACTACAATAACGTCATTTTTAATTAATGTATTTAAAACAGCATTTGTAACATTAAGGGCTTCAAGTAGTTCTGAAACTTTTACTGAGTCACTAATTTTATTTAAGTAGTCAACTACTAGTTGTTGTTTAGTGCTAGTTATTTTAGAATTTAAATTATTTAATTTTACATATCTAGTAGTTTTTATTTTTGAATCATTACTAAGAGTTTCAGTTAAAAGTAATTGTTTATTTTTAATTGCTTTATTAATCAAAGTTATATCTTCATTGTGTTTTTCAGTTAATACTATTTCATCACTACCTTTAAAAAGTCTTTTTAATTCTTCATTATTTTTTGCTAAATCAGTCATTGTAATTATTTTTTTATAATTAACCTTAATTGCTGAAGGAACCATAGTATCTATAGCAGATATATATAATGAAAAATATCTCTTAGACATATAAAAGGATAAATCAATAAGCTCTTGACTTAAAATAGGTTCTAAGTCATAAATTAATTCAATACATTTAAGTTTATTTATATCATAGTTAGGTGTATTTTTAATATTAATAACGTAAGCAACTAATATCTTATTTGCAAAATTAACTTTAACTCTATGGCCAATTTTAACAATATCGATAATATTATCAGGAATTATATATTCGTAAATTTGATTTATACTATTACTTTTTCTATCAATTATAACTTCACAGATCATATTATCACCTCTTTCTATTAAAAAAAACTCTCAGTATGAGAGTTTTTGAATTTACACCCATCAATCAAGTTTTAGCACCTTACATAAGCAGGTTGCTTGGTAGTCATTGAGCTTGTCTCTCATACCATCTTTATGGTCTTTAGTTGTATTGTGATTATATATCTTTTTATTAATATTTGCAAGGAAAATACTTATTTTTAATAAGATAAAGAAAAGATTAATTCATTATTTTTCTTTAGTAAAGCTAATTGTTTTTTTATATAAAATTATATTTTCAATAAAATCTAATGTAGTGTCAATATACGTATTGTAACCTACAATTAAAGCAACACTTATATATTAGATATTTCCAACAAAATAAAGTAATGTTATGCTTTGTTTTGAAATCAAATGTCTAGCTTTCAATTTAATATTAATCTATATTTATTATTTAATCTTGCTTATATTATAAACTATATTTTTAAAAGTAAAAAAATTATTAGAGCCTTAAATTATTGTTAGATTATTAGATATTTCGGAGGATATCAAGTTTGATTGCTTAAAAACTCTAAATAACGGTTTTAGTAGTAAAAACAAAATTAAGGATTGTGGTATAAGATAGATTATATTTTTAGGTAATGAATATGATAGTAAATAAACCAAATAACCTTCATTAATCGACATTACTTGCGTCATCCATAAAGATCCTAACAATGCATTTATACCTATGGATATAACAGCTCTTGCAAATAATATTTTAACAAAGGTTACCTTTGTTTTGTATAAAATTAATCCGTACGTTAAACCAACTAACATTGTATTTAGCGTATAACCAAAGTGATACGGAAATCCTGTTGGAAATATGAAGAATCCTAAATTATCACTTAAAAATCCAATAAGTATACCTGCAACAGGTCCATATAACAGGCAGGCTATTGAAAAGAAAATAAAAGAAAATGATAGTCCTAGATTTCCAAAGCCAGAAGGTATGGGTATTAGTTTTGATATTTGCATTAAAGCTAGTAAAATAGAAATAATAACTAAGTTTTTAGGTATTTTAAGTTCAACTAAAGCTTTTTTAAAAAACGTTAGCGAAAAAGGATGTTTAAAAATTTTTTTACCATCATAATTACAGTTGTCAATAATCAGTTCTTTTTTATATAAAAATGCAACCAATATAAATATTAGTGATATTAAAAGTCCAGTTATAAATCCATATAAAATAGAAAAATAACCATATGTTGTATTTGAAATATCTATAAAGAATAAAGAAGTATTTTGAATATACTTATTAGAAGTCTCGTCTTTATAAGATTGATTTACATTATCAAAATTAACGTGTAGACTACTAAACATAACAAATTCATCTTTTGTTTTTATCTTAGATGTTTCATAATCTATTTTAGATACATCTTGATAGTAAATATAATTAATTAAAAATCTTCTAGCTTGAGCTAAACTATTAAAATAGTTTTTAAATACCTTTATGGAATAAAAATCATTAGTCTTCTTAACAAAAAAACCATTTTTACTCATCTTTTTACTGTTAACATAATCAAATGATGAATATGGATATTTAATTTCTCCATTAGATTCATAAGAATTTTTTTCTCTATCTTCTTCTATTTTAATTAGTACTAAGTCTATATCATCCTTTTTAATGTCTATGATATCGTAATTTTCTGCTTTGAAATCTATACTATAATATACACTGGTAGCTTCTGGACTAATAAGAAAATTAAGCCCAAAAAAAGAAAGTGCAATAATTACCGAAAATATTAATATAAATATCTTTTTGCTTATTAATACTCTAAAATAATCTTTCATGCATTTCCCTCTCTTTTTTACTTATTCAGTTTTACTCTAGTCAAGAAAATAAAAGGGAAATCAGGTTAGCAACATACGGTTCTTCTTTTAAAGGTTATCTTCTTTGTTTCTTGAGTATTTAAAAAATGACCATGTGTAACTTTAGGATATATATATACTTCAATATTTAGATTATATTGCTTCATTAAGCATTTCCTGTATTAAAGTAATCTCATTATCCATTGTAATTCTATTTGAATCATTAGCATTAATCATATTTTTTTTTAAATTTGATATTTTATTTGTGTAGTAATTTACAAAATTTTCTGATTTTTCTTTTCTTAGAATAGGACCATATAAAACATCTTTAATATCGAATTGAACGTTAGAGTTTATGAAATGTCCAACTATTATATGATAATATTTATTTCTATCTAAAACTAATTTTTCATCTGTAAAAAGAAAATTATTTTTATATAGTTCTTCTCTTAAATAAGAGACATCTGTATTAGGTTGCAAAATGATTTTTTGGATTTTTTTTGCTTTTTCTATACTATCATTTAGTATCTTAGAAATCAATATACCACCCATACCAGAAATAACACAAACGTCTATATCATTATTAACCTCTTTTAATCCGTCAGATAGTAAAATATCTATTTTATCTTCTAGGTTGTTTTTAATAATATTTGCTTTTGCGTTCATTAAAGGTAGCATATTGACGTCACAAGCTGTAGCTTTTAAAGTGTTGTATTTAGTTACTGATTTAATACACACATATCCATGATCAGCACCTATATCACATAAGTGGTTAGAATTTGCAGTTAATTGAGCTATTAAGTCTAATCTATTCATATTAAGATTTCAAAAAATCTTTTAGAGATTTACTTCTAGCTGGATTTCTTAACTTTCT
>JBOFSX010000071.1:0-2075 GCA_051651765.1 Anaeroplasmataceae bacterium
GACTTAGGTCTTGGTATAAAAAAAGAAGATATTTCTAGAATATTTGAAAAAGGATATACTGGAGAAAATGGAAATACAAGTTTTAAATCAACAGGTCTAGGTCTATATATATGTAAAAAATTATCAGATCTATTAAATATAAGCATTGAAGTTGAATCTGTTGAAAAAGAATATTCAATCTTTAGATTAGTATTTAATAATAATTAATAAAATATGAATAGATGTTACCTTGCACAAACCATCTATTAATCAAAAAAACAAGGAGAAACAAATGAATAAAATTAATATAAAGGATATTACTAAAATATCCATAGTAGCAGCAATTTATGTTGCATTAACTGTTGCTTTATCACCACTATCATATGGTGCAATACAATTTAGAATTTCAGAAGCTTTATTACTATTAGTAATATTTAACAGAAAATATGCTATCTCAATGATCCTAGGATGTTTTGTAGCAAACTTATTTTCACCAGTCGGATTTGTTGATGTAATATTTGGAACTATTGCCACAACTATAGCAGTTATTCCGATGATGTATATTAAAAGAATATGGTTAGCAAGTCTAATACCATCTATAGTTAATGGATTAGTTATAGGATTACAGTTATCAATCTTATATGAATTACCTATATTTTTAACAATAGCACAAGTATTCATAGGAGAATTTGTAGTAGTTACTCTAATAGGTATACCTTTAATAAATTATTTTTCAACAAATAAATCTCTTACTAATATCCTAGAACTAAAAGAGGTTAAACAAAAACAATTTTTGAATAAAAATATATCACTTAATTTAAGTGTTCTCATCATTAGCATAATTATGTTTTTTAAATTGCCAGTAATTATATTTGATGATGTAAATACAATAACACTTTTTGATTTTATAAAAGATGATAATAATTACTTTATACTGATAATCCCATTTTTAATTATATTAAACTTTATAGTATTAAGTTTTTTATATAAAAAAACTATACTTAAACAAGCATTAAGTAGTGTAATATTTATAATGTTTTTAGGTATTACAATTATACCTTTCATTTATTATACGAATATAAATATTGCTTATTATTGCATATACTTAATACCTATAACGAATTTATTATTAAGTATTTTTGTAATTAAAGATGTTCCAGATAAAATAAACATTGATTTAACTACTGAAATAGATATAAAAACAATTCAAGAATAAATAGTTAATTTATAATTCAAATTAACAAAAAAGAGGATGTATTATGATATTTAAAAATGAGGAACTTGATTTTATAAAAAAAATTAATTCTGTTAAAAATTCTTGTATTAATAATTCTAGTTTTAAAGAACTAGAATTTTTAAATTTAAGAGAACAAGAATTAGTTAAATATGTGCTTAAAAATGATGTTTTATATAAACTTGATGGTGGTTATGAAAATGCTGAATATAAAAAGTGTATAATTTATTCATCAAAAATTAATCCAGATTTTAATATTGAAATATATAAACTAGATTATAATAAAAGATATTTAAAATTACATCATAGAAAAATTCTAGGATCACTTTTATCACTAGGAATTAAAAGAGAAGTAATAGGTGATATTTTTTCTTCTAATGAAGAATTTTATATAGTTTTAAGTAAAAAAATCGTTTCTTTTATATTAGAAAATTTTAAAGTATTATCTGGTCATCCAATTAATTTAATAAAAGTAAATTCATCAAAATTAGAAAAAGAAGAAAAATTTGATAACCATATATGTTTTGTAAATTCTCCAAGATTAGATAAAATTACACAAGAAGTAAAAAGGATAGCTCGATCTGTTGCACAAGATAAAATAAAAAATGAAGAAGTAAAAGTAAACCAACAAATAGTTACCAATACCTCACATGAAGTAAAAGAAAATGATTGTATTAGCATTCAACGTTTTGGTAGAGTTAAAATATTAGAAATTAAACAAAACATTAAAACGGATAGATATAAAATCACATATGGTATTTATAAATAAATTGTATTATATACTACTTTAAAAAAATATTAGAAAGAGTTAATAAAGTTTTAACTATAAGATGATTGATATGGATAATGTAGTAGTCAAAAA
>JBOFSX010000072.1:0-12148 GCA_051651765.1 Anaeroplasmataceae bacterium
GTAGAATAATCGCTTTTTTTACTACTTTAGTATCTAACAAATTTACATATATTGGATCAAAATCTAACTCAATAGTAACATCGTAAGTTCCAGCATTAGTTTGAACATTATTACTATAACTTTTTACAACAATTCCATAAATAGTGTTTGACAAAGCCACTTCATCTACCAAAAAAGTTATTTCTTGTCCATCATAAGTATATTCATTGAATTCCCATTGAAGTTGAGCAGGGTCAATAGATTCAAGTTCTTCTCTATAAAAAGCAACTAGTACTAGATCTTCTTTTACAATTGTTTCAAAGTCATATAATTTGTTACTTCCAATCGAAGTTGTCCAACCAACTAGTTCCAAACCTTCTACTTCTTCATATAAGATTTTTTCTCTAATTATTTTATCATTATAATAAATGAAAACAATATGCTCAAGATAGTCATCATACTCTCCATCTTCATCTTCTTTTACATTTTTATCATTATAATTATTAAATTTGTAAGCTTCCCCTTCACCTTCAATAGGGCCAAAGGTATAATATCTTAACTCAACTGCTTTTTTTAGCAGTAGATTTTGTGAGGTATTAGAAAGTTCAGTATACACGTGTTCAGTGTAATAAGTTTGAAGTTCTCCAATAAATGAATCAGGTAAAAGTAACATCTTAATTCCAGATTCAATTACTTTAGGAGTATTAATTTGTTCTAATGATACAATATTTTGAACAAATGCTGTATATGTTGCTGAAGCCGATAATTCAAAAGATGATAGATCCAATGATTTCACTAAAGTAACCCCATCAAAAATATTAGAATAATTTCTAACCCCTTTTGTTATAAAATTATTAGAAAATGTTACATTTGTAAGGGAAGAATTAGCAAAAAATAACCCAGTTAAATCTTTTAATTGGTCTGATGTATTTATACCCAATAAAATTGTTTCTAAGTTGGTACAATTCGAAAACATCCCATTCATATTTGATAAGACCAAAGCATTTGTATTGACAAAAGAAATCTCTTTTAATTCTTTACAAGCTAAAAACATTTTTTCAACAGTTATAGCTTTTACAAACATATTGCTTGATGTAGTAACATTAGCAAGTTCATAATTATTCTTAAACATTCTTGTGAAATCCGTTACATTGTTTGTATTAAATGTTGTAAAATCAAAACTTCTTAAAGCGTTACAATTGTCAAACATTCTTGATGTTGATTGCAATTTATTTTGATCTGGTAATTTAATATTTAACGAAACCAACATTGTGCAACCGCTAAACATGTCACTCATATCAACTACTTCAGACATATCAAAAGAACTAATATCAAGAGTAGTTAATTTATTAAGACCCATAAACATTTGCGATAAGTCCGTAATATTAGTTCCAATAAACCCTTCCGTAAATGTCAACTGAGATATATTTGTAGACCTTGCAAATATATCATTCACGGTTAGAAGATTAGGCGTTTTAAAGTTTGTAAAGTCAATTTTTTGCAATTTAGGTAAATCAGCAAAAGTATTAGACATATCAGTAATTCCAGTTGATACTGATCTTGAAGGCATAACAATTTCATTTAAAGATGACCCTTTAAACATTTTTGTTATATTTTGTGTTTTAGAAATATCAAAATTTGATAAATCAATAGATTTAAGATTATTTGCACCTTCAAATAAATATTCTAAAGATAAACTTTTTCCAGATGAAACAGGCATCTTCACTGTTTCAACACCTGAATTTTTAAACAAATAGTTCATAGATTCTAAAGCATTAAAATCCATTCCACTCATATCTACTAATTTTAATGTAGTAAGATCTTGAAACAAATAATCAAGATTTTTTAATGAAAAACTTTTATTAATTGGCATATATATATTAACGACATCATTAAGAGTAGAAAAAGCGCTACTCATTTCTGTTGTGTATGTAATATTAAATTCTTTCATATTTAAAGTGTTTACAGTTAGATTTTCAAAAGTGTTGTTTAAATTTGTAATTCTACCATATTTGTAATATAGAATTAATTCATCTATAACTGCATTTTTAAATGTATGTTCCATCGAAATTTCAGCGCTTACTTCAAAACCAGTCATATCCAATTTTTTTATAGTTTTACCTTCGAATAAATTATTAATGCTTGTAAGTTTTATTGACGTTATCCTTGGTATATGTAAATAATCAAGATTACTTATACCATCAAACAGTTGAGAAATATCTCTTATATTGGATAAAGTAAATTTCTTCATATCTATATATTTTAAATTTTTCGTATTTTTAAAAGGAGCATTAATTATTTCTAAACCACTGTTAATTGCATTAAAAAAAGTCAAATTTGTGATAGCTGAATCTAAAAACATATAATCAATGTTTTTGGCAGAACCACCATCAAATTCACTTAAATCTAATGAAATTAAAGATGAAGTTTTAGCAAACATATATGAAAGATCTATTAATCTTTTAAAATCAAAAGCAAAATGTTTATCTATGATAGTGGTTAAACTACTACAATTATAAAACATTCTAGATGTATTCAAGTTCACCAGATCACCACTTATACTAGTCATCCACCACATTGAAACAGTATTAAGAGCAGTTGCATCTTCAAATAATGAAGTGGCATCAGTAAGATAAACTCCTGAAGTATTAGAAAAATCAACAACTTCCAATTTTTCAGCATCTATTGAATTATTTGCAAATCCATCTAACTTAGTTGGTAAGTTAACTGTTATAATTTCATAACCCCAAAAAGCGTCATCTCGTTCAATAGGTTTTAAGGCATAAATCATAACCTTAGCTAGTTCTTTGAATTCATCATCGTAACCATAGTATGCATGAATTTCATAATCACTATTTTCTAAAGGTGATCCATCTTGATCTGCAGTTAAAGGTGATTTTCCCTTTTCACCAATTGGTTTATCACCATTAATGTAATTTGAGTTTATTTCTAAGGAAAAATCTTCCTTGCTAATTTCCCTACCAGCATCAGCAAAATTAATTGATTGAATTGATCCACTTAACTGCACATCATCATTAGTTTTACCAACTTCAATAATATAGCTATAAAAATCTTTTCTTATGAATACCCCTTCAGGCTCATCAAATATTTTTAATTGAGAGTTATTAGTACTTACCTTACCTTTATATTCATTATTATCAATGTTAGTTTTAACAGTGAAAAATAAAACAAATATTGTCATTGATAATAAAAAAGTACTTATCAAAACTTTTGTCTTTCTATTAATGTTTTTCATAAATTCACCTTCCCGAAGGTCCTTTCAAAATACTGCTTATTAAAATTTAATATCTTTTACAAATTCAAGAGTTTTTTCATACGAAGCTCTTGCTTTGTCATAAAAGACAAAATCAACGAATAAATAAGATTCTTTGTATTTCATATCATACGTATGTCCACTGTAATATGTTGGTTCGTCTGTAGGTTTTGGAATATAATAAATTTCAGAATAAAATAAATTTATATTATTTTCTTTTGAAACGAATCCGGATGCATATCTATCAACATCATCCGAAGATTCTTCTTCCATTGAATTATCAAATTCCTCTTTATTTTTTATAGATAAAGGTTCATATTCATCTAAATTTGCCTCTAAACCAATAACTAAACTGTCAAAGAATTCTACTGTACCAATTGGATTTATAGGAACTATTTCATAAAGTAGAGATCCACCGTCTTCAACAGTAGCATATGATGCAAATTTATATGATTTATGTAAAGAAATTTCGAATGTATTAAGTAATTTATACCTTATATATCCTTGTTCATCTTCTTCCTCGATTATTTCTGGTACAATAGGTGTTTCATCCTCCGGAAATTCAGGCCCTGGATTTTCAGGATCAGGATTTGGATGCTCTGGATCTGGTTGTTCGGGTCCTGGAAGTTCAGGACCTGGTAATTCAGGACCTGGCAATTCAGGACCTGGTTGTTCTGGAGTATCAATGTTAGAATCTTTACTACCACATGATACCAAGCCAATTATTAAAAATAACATAATTGTTGTGTATAGAATTTTTTTCATAAAACACATCCACCTCCTGTAAATAACTTTACCTTCTTTAAAAGCATTAAAACTTTTAATACTTTTAAGGAAGGTTAAAACACTAAGTGTTTTAACCTAAATATTAACTTCTTTTTCTAATATAAACACCAAAAGCAAATATTGCAATTACTGTTGTTGAAACTACTAAAATAGGAATCCAAGGAATAGTTGAAATCGTTCTTGATGTATCATAAGCAAACGTATATGTTCCAGATAAACTTAAATTAACCGTAATAGATGTGTTTTTTTCATCAATTACAATAAACTCTCCATATTGATTTCTTCTTTCAGTAATTTTGTCAAATCCTTTTTCGGATTCTCTATAAATTACATGATTTTCTTTGTTTTTAAATTCTTCATCAGTCATGACTAAAGTAAAATTAATAAATCCTGATTGATTTCTATTATTTGTTGAAGCTGAATTATTAAGATCAATTTCAAAAGTAATAATTTCTTGAAATTTATCTCTAGCGATGATGTTTGATAATTCAGTATCAAAAGTAAGATCATTTTGCTTGATTTTTAGTTTAACAATATTATTTTCGTTATAAGATGATGTGTTTACAATATTAGAAACTACAACTCTATATTTTTCATTATATACTTCTAAATCCGTTAGAATTTCATTAGATTTTACAATAAATTCATATATCGTATTATAATTTATAATATTAAAATCAAACAATTTTCCAACATTTGAGTCTTTATTTGTTGTAATAGTTAAATTGTAATAACCTAATTCAACGGCAGGTATTTCAAAGTATCCATCCTTATCAGAAGTGAAATTTTCAATACTTACTCCATCATAAAAATTTATATTAGCGAATGCGATTCCATCTACGCCATCTGTAACTCTTCCTAAAATTGAAGTACTTGATTTGATCCATTTACCATATAAAGTCATATTTGAAGTAACTAATTTTTCAAAATCATATTCATCAGTAAAGAATGAATTTAAATACCAACCACCAAATGTGTAGCCATATCTATGATATTCAGGAACTAACTCTAAATCAATGGCTGAATTAATTGAAATACTAATTTGATCATCACCATTAACAAGTGTTCCTCCACTTTGCTCAAATCTAACAACTATATTATTAATGTGTAGATATGAAAATTTATATATAATATTATAATTAGTCAATTTAGCTTCAGTTGAAATGAAAATATTGTATTTTAATTTTGAATTATTAGTAGGATCATAATCTATAGCATCATATTTAACTCTAATACCCATATTTTCTTGTGTTTCATCAAATTTAAATCCTGTTAGTGTTGAACTAAATTTAATATCTTTTTCCAAAGTACCAAAACTAACGCTAATATCATGTGATTTAATTATTAAATCTGTTTTACTAACATGTAAAGTTCCATGATTTAATGTGATTTTGTAATTAGAATTTTGTACTATAATAGTTAAAGCGTATTCACCAATAGCTCTTAAATGAGCGACGTTAGGATTGTATAACGTTGAAACTATTACACTTTCTTTTATGTGATATATATCGTCAATATATGCTCCGTCAATATCAAAAACAAACTCTGGTAACGGTTGTCCGTATGAAAGATAAATATCATGTATTGACACTGTTAATTCAACCGGAAGAATTGTTAAACTAGATAATGATTGTCTAGGAATTTTATAATTACTAAGTGCATTAGAAATTGTTGTAGAAATTGAATACGAACCAACTTTTCTTGTAGCTAGGTTGTTAATATTGTAATTAGTAGTATAAGAATATCTGATATCTAAAAACAACTCATCATCAAACTCGAATCCAGTAACAGTTGTTTCAAAATCATTAACATTGTAATGGTATCCATATTCAGCCGAAAAATCTTTCGTTAAAACATTTAAATCTTTAGCTTTAACATTTAATTCACCATTAAGAAATACGATATTATAGGTATTAAAAATTTCTGTTTGTTCAAGAAAAACATCTTCGTTGATATATATTAAATATGTTCCAACTTTTCTTAAGTTAGGAACTAAATAGTTATAATCTGAATAACATGTAAGTAAAGAATTGAAATAAAATAAATCTTCAGACAAAACATTGATAAGATTAAACGAGAAATTTGGAGCTGATGATCCATAAATGATATCTAAGCTATTTACAGAAATCCTTGCCTCTCTTTTTAATATTACAACGTCAGCAGAGTTAATTGTAATGTCATAATTCAAATGAGCATTTCCCACATAACTTGTTATTGTTATTGGATAAGTACCTACAGGTATTTTATTTTCTGCGGTACCAAAATATTCAAATGTATATCTAATAGATTCTTTTAAATCAAACTCTTCACCAAAAACGCTATTAATAATTTTAAAATTTACTGAAATACCAATATTACCGTATTGAATTGGATTAGTATAAACATTAATAATCAAGTTTCTAGGAATTACTGTTAATTCTCCAACAATTATATTTATAGCATAATTTGAAGACGAAATACCTCTAATATTAATCGAATATGTTCCAACTTGTCTATCAACTAAAGAACCATTAAAATTATAAGAACACAAATATTCAATCTTACCAGTTAAAGAATCAATATTATCATTGAATTTAAATCCTGAAAAGCTTGATGTATATGGCGTATCAACAGGATCACCATAACTAATAGTCTTGTTAGAAATTGTTACATCTAATCTAACTTCCTCCACCACTAGCATACCAATAGTATAAATTATATCGTAATTTCGTGAAGATCTTAAACCATCTATATAAATAAAATGTTTACCGACATTTCTAAATTCAGCCGACGAAATATCGTATGTTGTAGATAATTTGATAGACTCAAAAATTGATTGATTGTTTAAATCAACTAGATCTTCAAATTTGTCAGCCCCAATTAAATTTGAATAACTGAATGTGAAATCAGGTTGGTTATCCCCATATTTAATATATTTGTCGTCTGCCATTACTTCAATTGTAAGTTTAGTAACTGTCATTTTAGCAGTTGAACGAACAATAACGTAATTATGATGTTCTAAATCTGGATTAACAACAAGATTATGAACACCTACATTAGGGTTATATCCTAATATTATTTTAGTTGATGCGTCAAATAAATTTTCAAGTGAATCCTGAAATTTTAGATTTTGAACATTTACAATTTCCAGATAATCGTCTCCATAACTAATTTTAATGTTTACCGGTGAAATATATAATTTAGCAGGAATAACGGTAATTGTTGCTCTGTTGTAAGTAATGTTGTAATTTTCACAATTTAAATCTTCATTTATTCTTAGATAGTATGTTCCTACTTTTCTGGCACTTAACTTAGTGTGATCATAGTTTGTAACGAATGTCATAGAAGTAAAGTTTGTAATTTGGCTGTCTAATGTGTCAGAATTAACCAATCCAGAATATTTATATTTAAAATCAGTATTAGTAAGAGTAGTTCCATATTCTATGGTCATGTCTTCAACGTCAAATGTTAAATCTATTTTATTAATAACAAATTTTGTAACCATAACTCTATTATTATTTGAAAAAGAATTGAAACAATAGTTTTCAGGATATATTAACGAGATCGCCACTTCATAAACACCAACATTTAAATAACTGACATTGTTAAAAGAAATAATTGGAACATTTAGTTCGTCATAAATCATTTTTAAAATGGATTCTTGATACTTACCATTATAATCAAACACCCCTGCATCAGACTCTTCGAAATAAAGTATTTTCTTTGTAATCGAAAATATAACTTCTGTATAATCTATACCACTATACTCGTCAGTGCCAACGATATAAAATCTAGCATACCATGTTCTAACATCCTTAGGGACTACAGTTGTCCATTCTGATGAATTACCTGCTGATGGCGAAAATTCAATTATTACATGTTCATTTCCAGCTTTAGCTTGAAAAGTAAAGTCATCTTTACTTTTACCTTGTGCATTATATTCTGAGTCTAATATACTTGGAGCTACTACCCACGAATTAGCTTCCGGAAGTATTCTTTCTAGTGTAATTCTAAATGTTAAAACTTGTTTTTCACCCTCGGAAACTGTTTCAAACATCAAACTACTTCCTGATAATTTGTATTCTTCATTACCAATTTTGATAAGTACTTCTATTAAACTAGTCGATTGTGCAAAAGTATTAGCATACGTTGGAGATAATGAAATATCAACACTATATAATTGACCAAATTTAAATAAATCATTTTCGCCAAGTATTATTCCATTTATATCACGCCATTTTGGACCATATTTTAAATTCAATTGAACTAAAGATGTTCTAATAGAAAAATCATAGTCTGAAGGCTTAGTATTTCCTTGAATAGTTGGTAACGCAATCTCAACAAAGGTAATCTCAGTAGAATAGTTAGCAATTACTTCTCTACCTGTAGAAAGAGGAGATGTTTCATAACCAGATACAAAAGAATCAGCATCATAATCAGTATCAACACTATCTGAATATGTGCTTAAAGCTGAATTATCGTGATCATAACTATCTTCAATTTCTTGAATATGTAACTTAGAATTTCTAAATATCCACACAATAGTATTTCTATTTACAGAAAAACTCAAATCAAAGTCCATATATCTAATTCGCATTGATGGTTCACCGTTAGAAATCATTGTAACAGTAAGGGCAACAAATTGGTAATCTGTTTGTGGATTTTCTATCATGTCATGTGAAATAACTCTAATTAAATCATTTGATGATTCAAAAATTCTACCGTTAATTTCTACAAAGTAAGTCCCTCTAATAACACTAGCATAGTAAAGTCCATTTTGACCTTTTTGGGCCGCCTGATAAACAAATGTAGAATCAAAATTTCCGTTTGAGCCATCATAACTATCTTTATGAATTACTCTAACCGCCTGACCAGATAAATACTTACCGTCACCTGTTACATTAACTCCGACTTCCATAAAATCCGCTTGCCATTGAGCGTATAAGATTATCACTCCTTGATTAACTTGTTCTTGTGTAAATTTCCAAGTAACTCCAGAAACGGGATTACCATTTCTATTAATATATTGTACTCCACCACTTGCTTGCGAAAACCAACCTGTAAATATAAATCCTGGTAATGTAGGTATTGTAACTTTTTGCATTTCCTGATCGTAATATTGTTCATAAATAACAGAACTTTGAACTCCACCATCATAAGTGTCAGAGTAAGTTTTATTTCCTTGTTTTACCACAACATCAGGATTAATGTTAAAATTAACAGTAGATGCTGTAACTTCCCAATGTGCATACAAAAATAATAACTCAGATATTTGATTATAATCTGTAAATCTTATCTTTTTACCTTCGTAAGCTATGCCGTGATTAGTAAGTATAATATCATTATGGTTGTTCGTATCTTTTTCTGATTGAGTATAGTATTTTAATCTATAACCATCTCTTTCAAATCCAATAAAACTTGCTTGAGCTAGAGGATTATAGTTCCAATCTCCATTTAGGAAAGAAATTATTTTTACGTTAGAATTTTCGTTACTACTATGTGATGATCCATTACCTTTGTTAAATTCCAAATTAGTTGTGATTTGCCACATTGCGTAAACCGTTAGTTCACCAGTTCCTATATTCTTCCATGTTTTATATTTTTCAGTTGGAGTTCCAGTTTCATCCCAAATCATTTCACCTGTTGCATCATTGGTTAAATTCCAACCCTTAAATACAAAATATGGCAATGAAGGTTTATCAAAAGTTAACTTTTGT
Source organism: Anaeroplasmataceae bacterium (assembly GCA_051651765.1). Taxonomy (GTDB): domain Bacteria; phylum Bacillota_I; class Bacilli_A; order Acholeplasmatales; family Anaeroplasmataceae; genus JBOFSX01. The sequence continues at coordinate 9,736 of JBOFSX010000072.1, forward strand.
GTAGCTTTATTTTCTTCTTGAAAAATAGTTGCTTGTGCATTATTACTACTATCATAACCTGAATTAAAATCAAAATTAACTCTTTGTCCCGGTGTAGCAGCAAGTATTGAATGATTACTGTACTGTGTATCCTCTGTCCATTTAGCATATAATATTTTTGGGATTTGAAAAGTTCCATTTTCCAAAATTTCAAAATTAGAACTTATAAAAGCAGGCCCATCAAACTTCACATTTGAATAGTAACCATCAAATTTATATCCTTTTGAAGAAGGTTTAGTATATTGATGTAAATCAGTAGAAAAATTTTCATCATATCTATTTTTTACAAGAATGATATCGTTGTCAAATGTCATTTTCAAATTTTCAAAAGAAGAATCTATAAAATTCTTTTGGTTAATAATTGTAAAATAAGAATGATTATCAATACTTACATCATATATTTGACTTGTATTTAATTTTTCATTATTAGTTAATACTATATTTTCTTCTTTTGAATCAAAAAGAAAAAAACTGAACAATATCACTAAAAATATGAGAATTGCCCCTGTCTTTTTTATATTTATTCTTGTCATAAAAATTCCTCCTATATTTCAAACTAAAATTAAGATTAATCTTAATTTTAAAAATCTTAACTTTAGTTTGAAAACAATTTTAAAATTGTTTTCAAATTTATTTTATACTGCTTCTTTTGGTTTTTTACTTACATAAACGATTGTAACTGTTGTAAATGCAAGTACTATTATACCAGCTATTATAACATATACCATCCAATTTGTATTTATAAGTTCTCTTTGAGTGGAGTTAACAAACGCAAAAGTTCCTAACGTTTTTACATATATATCAACTTCATTTAATTCTTCATTTAATACGTAGTACTCTCCAAATTCATTTGGTTCAACCTCTATTTGAGATATTACATCATTTTCTCTGTAAATCGCAAAATTAGTGAACTTAGTCGTAGAAAATTTAACTGTAATTTTAATTAAATTAGTACTATGAATAGTTTTGTAGGGTTCGCTAATTCCATCAGAGTAGGAAACGTCTACATCTAAATCCATATAAACCATATCAAATAAATCTCTCTTCGATTTAGCAATTAAATTAGCTAATTCAGATGAAGTATCAGTTTCAGTTTGTTTTACATTTAGAACAACTTTTGTTGACCCGCCATTTTGAGAATTAATAATTTCTTTTTCATTTAAAGCATTTTGCAATCCATCTACTATATAGTCATTAGTTTTAGTTTTAATATTAATGTTAGTAGATAATAGATTATTGTCTACATCTAAATAAATTGTTTCTTGATCATTTTTATAATTAACCGCAAATAATCGTTCAATATGACGCCCATTAATAGTATAGGCCACAAGGATATTATAGTATCCTTTGTCAATATTATTAATAAAGAAATAATTATCGTCATCAACATCAAGAATTTCAGCAATAGTATTATTTTGAAGTAACATTACTTCCATACTATCTAATTGCAATCTATTAAAAGTTCTAATTTGTCCGTATAAAGAATTTTTCACTCTTTCCCAACGTGCATGTAATGTTAAATTATTTGCTACCGTATCTTTTTTTAAATCGAAAGGTTTAGTCAATTCTTCATCCATAAACCAACCAATAAGTTCGTGACCATGTCTTAATATTTGAGGTACAGAACTATTTGGAATAATATCATTTTTTCTAACTGTTATTGTAGAAGATCCACTAGCAACTTCACCTCTACCGAATGAAAAGTGGATTTTTACTAGATTTATTAAAATGATTCCTTCTTCAATAACGAACTCATAATTCTGATTGGAAATACTCGATAACTTCAATCTAATATAAAAAGAATTCAAATTAGAGTTAACATCGTAATTTGTTTCAAAATCAACTTCTATCCCAATTGATTCTAATGTTTCATCAAATTTTAATCCATGTGTAGAATATGTTAGATTTAAATCATCAAAAGCTACACCTTCAGTTATGCTTAAATTATCAGGTTTAACAATAACTTCTGTTTTAATTACATGAATATATGCTTTATTAGCAACTATTTCATAATTAAGACTGTTAGTTATAACATTAACTAAATAAGAACCAACCTTTCTAGTTTCCGCGTTGTTGACATTGTAATGAGTAATAAAACCTAAAATATCATCAATCTCAGCACTATCTTCAGGTAATAACCCATTTTGAATTTCATAGCTGTATTGTTTTAAATCTTCACCAAATTCTAATATAGAATCTTTAACATATACTACGAGTTTTTCTCTTTGAATTAATAGACTTGTCTCAAATGTAGCAACTTCATAATTATCAAGAATATCATTTGATGAAATATTTACTGTATAAACACCTATATTTCTGTTGGAATTAAAATCGTAATCTGTTTCAAATGAAATTTTTACGTCAATGAAATAAT
>JBOFSX010000073.1:0-1023 GCA_051651765.1 Anaeroplasmataceae bacterium
ATATTTCATTCATTATATCAAGAGTATTATCTATGTTAGATTCTCTTGCTTCCTTATAAAATACTATTGAAAATATTAACGTTATTGCTAAAAATAACGCACCAAAATTTCTTATCATATCACTTTTTATACTTTTCGATTTAAAATTCATATTTTTCACTCCTAATGTTTTTTATACTACTCTATACTATCGTATGCAATTATATTTTCTTAAGTTTTTTAAGGTTTTATCTATTTATATTAAAATTTTAATCAAATTTTGTTTTTTGTCTAATATATCCTCTTAGAATTTAATACATTATACTATAAATGAACTTTTATTTTATAATATTAATAAAATAGGCATCAAGGTTATCCTAAAGAAATTTTTACGTAAATTTCTTTAAAGTAATCTTGATGCCTAATATATTCAAAATATTAATTTACTTGAGTTAATAATCTTTTTATTATATCTCTTAACTTCACTTCTCCAAGCTCATCATGAGCTATTGCTACTACCATTTTAACATCGTTATCTGATGGTTCCCATCTATATGTTCTTATTTCTATAATAGCTTCTTCTGGAAGATAATCTTCTATTTCAATTGCAACTTCTTCTGCTATTGCTACATATTCTTCAAATAATTCATCTTCACTTAAATCATCTAAATTACAAGTATCCTTAATCTCTGCATTTAAAATGTCTAAATCAATACTGATATTATATGCAATAATATCATCTCTCTTTGACCCTTTGCTCATATCCTTAATTATTTTCATTTCCGTATTTGCTTCAATTTTTTCCTTTATTTCTGTGCTATCTACAATTTTATTACCAAATGCTACGTACATATAGTTCACTCCTATTTATTATTAGACCTTTTTGAGTCCTATTTAGTGTTTTTATAAGCTAATTACTTTCATTATAATATATTACATCATAATTTATATAAATGCATCTATATTAAAACACTAATATACTTTCTACTCAATTATAATTACTTATTATGATATCACATTTACTATTCTTTATATAAAATCAAC
>JBOFSX010000074.1:0-2830 GCA_051651765.1 Anaeroplasmataceae bacterium
TATGATTGATGCTGGATTATTAAATGAAGTAACTTATATTTATAAACATTATAAATTACCTAATGCAATAGGATATAAAGAATTTAATAGTTATTTTAAAAATGAAAATAGCCTAGAACAAGTTATAGAGGATATTAAAAAAAACACAAGACATCTTGCTAAAAGACAAATTACATGGTTTAAAAATCAACTTAATGCAAATTTTTATGATATTGATTTAAATAATTTTGAAAATACAATTGAAGAAGTGTATGAAGATGTTTGCAAATTCTTGAAAGGAAACTAATTTATGAATATATATCTTATTGGTATGCCTGGATGTGGTAAAAGTTCAGTTGGCAAGAAATTAGCACATAAATTAAAATACAATTTTATAGACATCGATAAGTATATTGAAAAAAAACTTGAAATGCCTATTTCTCAAGTTTTTGACAAATATGGCGAAGATTATTTTAGAAAACTAGAAAAATCAACTTTAACAGAATTTATGAATAGTAATAACTATGTAATTAGCTGTGGTGGCGGTATTGTATTGGATAGCAGCAATAAACAACTAATGAATGGAAAGGTTATTCTTATTACAGTTAAACTTGAAACAATTAAAGCAAGAGTCTTAGGCGATAATTTATATAAAAGACCATTATTGAAAACTAAATCAGTTAAACAAATATTTATAGAAAGAAAAGCAAAGTATGAATTTTTTAAAGATATAAAGGTTTATAATCATTCAGTAAATCATTCTGTAAATGCAATTTTAAAGGAGTTGAATTATGAAAACAATTCTAGTAATTAACGGTCCTAATATGAATATGTTAGGAAAAAGAGATCCATCAATTTATGGTTCTTTATCATTGAATGATATAGAAAAAATTATTTTGAAAGAAGATTATTTTAATTATTTGTTTTATCAATCTAATCACGAAGGTTGTATTATTGATAAAATTCAAAGCGAAAAATATGATGCATTAATAATTAATCCTGCAGCTTTCACACATACAAGTATTGCCTTAAGAGATTGTTTAGAAGTATTAATGTGTCCAAAAGTAGAAGTCCATCTATCAGATGTAAATAATAGAGAAGATTTTAGAAAAATTAACTATATTAAAGGTGTATGCGATAAATCAATTTATGGTAAAAAAGAACAAGGATATATAGAAGCTATTAAATACATAAAACAAGTCTTATGTTAAAATGATATGATATGTAAATACATTTGTTTTTTAATACATATAATGATATAATAATAAAAATATTTATATATTTTAGGAGGAATTATGGTTTCAAGTAATGATTTTAAAACTGGAATAACAATTCAATTTGATGGTAATATTTACTCTGTAATTGAATTTTTACACGTAAAACCTGGTAAAGGCGCGGCTTTTGTTAGAACAAAATTAAGAAATTTAAGAACACAATCAATAGTAGATCATACTTTTAATGCTGGAGAAAAAATTTCTAAAGCAGTTATAGATAAAGTTAAAATGCAATATTTATATAATACTGGAAATGAAGCTGTATTAATGGATAATAGTACATTTGAACAAATTGAGATTCCTAATGAAAAAATAAAAAATGAACTAAATTTTATTAAAGAAGGATTAGAACTTGAAGTAGTTTTATTTGAAACAGAAGTTTTAGGTATTAATTTACCTGATAAAGTAGTGTTAAAAATTGTAAAATGTGATCCTGCTATTAAAGGTGATACAAAAACAAATGCACTTAAAGATGCAGTTTTAGAATCTGGTTTACTTGTTAAAGTTCCTATGTTTGTTGAAGAAGGAGAAGAAATTATTGTTTCTACTCAAACTTCAAAATACGATAGCAGAGCTTAATTATAAAGTAAGGTCAAATAAATTAAAAAGGAGCAACTAATAATTTTATTTAACGGAGTATTACGACCATTATACTAAGAAATTAAATGAATTTATTAATAAAATTTGAAATTGGATATACAAAGGTTTATTTTAACAAACTTAGCAACTTTTGACATAACACTATTTATAGTATTAATTATTTTAGTAATATTATCAGCTTTCTTCTCAATGTCAGAAACTGTTTTTAGCTCTGTTTCAGAGTTAAAACTTCGTACAAGAGTAGAAAATAGAGAGCCAGGAGCCAAAAAAGCTTTATACCTTGCTGAAAATTTTGATATGACTTTAACAACTTTACTAGTTGGAAATAATCTTGTGAATATATCGTTATCTGTATTATCGGTAACTTTTTTCTCGAAATTAATTATTAGTGGAAGATTTATCGAATTAATATCGACTGTTTCGGTAACGGTTATACTACTTATTTTTGGTGAAATTATTCCTAAAACACTAGGAAAAAAATATGCAGAAAATATTGCTGTTAAAATTTCATTTATTACATATATAATATCTATAATAATGTATCCTGTAGTTATAATTTTTAGATATATTCAAAAACTAGTTACAGGAAAACAAAACAAAACTAATATTAATGAAACCGAACTAGAACAAATACTTGATTCAATGGAAGAGGACGGAGCTATAGAAAGTGATGAGGCTCATATAATTCGTAACGTATTTGATTTAAATGATAGAAGTGTTGAAGATATAATGACACATAGAATGGAATTAATGGCTATTGCTATTTCAACTCCTATCGATGAGGTTAAAGAACTATTATTTGAAAATAAGTATTCTAGAATACCAGTGTATAAACATGATAAAGACCATATAATAGGTGTATTATATGAAAGAGAATTTTTAACTGCTTATATTGAAAATAAAGACTTTAACCTTGAAGATATTTTAAGACAAGTTAAATATGTTTCTAAAGCAATGAAAGTAGGCACTCTTATTCA
>JBOFSX010000075.1:0-5484 GCA_051651765.1 Anaeroplasmataceae bacterium
ATTTAAACACAACATATTAAAATATTTCATTTTCTTATCATAAATGATTTCTGAGTCATCAATAAACATATAATTTAATAAATTAAAATTAAGCAGATGTATTGACTCAAATAACTTGCTATTCAAATCAATAATGATATTTTTAGGATTATCTATTTTATATTCAAATAAATTTTCCTTTGAATAAACTTTTCGAATAAAATCTCTATCACTCTTTGAAAACAAAAGATCGTTTGTTCTAAGAACTAAAGTTTTATAATCGGAAGTTACTAGATTATTAACTATTAAGAATGTCGCTAATCTTTTTTGATCTTCAGTGATATATTCTGGTGATTTTTTTAAAAATTCATGCACATAATACTCATAAATTTCGTTTTCTAAATCGTTTGGATTAGTATTTTCATTTTTAGCGTCGTCAATTGATTTATTAAGATTTGAATCTAATTTGTGTTTTAAAAAATCACCAACATACCATTTATCAAAATATATATTAGAATAGTCTGATGGGTATAAATTTTTATAAACCATTAATGAAAACAATTTATTATTATATTCACTTGATTCAAATTTATGGTTAAGGATCTTCAAATGACAAATATAATCATTAACAATATTTTTTAGAACTCTAAAGTCATCAATAAAGTATCCAATAATTTGTATAAAGTCTGAATCCGGTATAAGTGCTTCATCTAATACTCTTAATTGTTCGATCATTACTTCTCTCGCATTACTAACACTAAATATAGGTACAAGAGAAAGTATATAATCAAAAAATTTAGCTTTGCTTTCAGAGTTTTTAAATATACTATCTTTAATTGAGTATATGAATGATACTTTATGTTTAACTATTTTAGAATTATTAATTAGAAAATTTAGTTCTCTTAATTTATAGAAAACATCCATTGATTCAAATCTATCAAAATCTTCAATTATAACAATACTTGTTTTGGTTTTATTAAAAAAATATAGTAATTCATCTATATAATGATTAACATAAGAAACATTTATATCGTTTTGAAAATCAAGTTCAATATCTTTATATTTAATTTTATAAATTATATCCAATCTTATAATTATTATAATAAATGTTACAATTGAAGCGAATGATACTAAAAGTAATATTACCATTACAGGAATAGGTAATTCTTTAAAAAGAAATAACGATATAATACTATAGATAAATGCTAACCCTGAAATAACTAGCATACTAATTGACCTGTAAGGTTTTTTATTTGTAATTCTACTAATTTTAGACTTTTTTAGTTTGCTTTTATCTTCATTATATATAAATTGTTGTAAAATACTCTTTTCTATATCTATCTCATCTTTATTTTTAGAATCATTTTCTTTCTTATAAGTCGCTAAAGAAATAGTAATTATTCTTTCAGAATCATTTTTATATTTTTCTTTATAAGTTTCAATTAAACTACTTTTACCAGAAGCATATGGTGCTATAATTCCAATATTTTTAACTGATTCATTCTTGATATTGTTATGTAATATTTCACAATAAACACCATATGTATCAACACAAGATATTGGAGCATTATTGGCTAGTTTAGAAATATCTATAAAGTCTTTATCGACATTTAATTGATTCTTTTGGTTTAATTTTTCCATAAAAACTTCCTTTCAATATAATAGTTTTATAATTCTAATATACATTTTTATTGTTATATAATACACATTATTCACTATGAAATATAATGTATACTAATTGACATACCTTTTTTTAAAAAATAAAAAAACTAAACTTAAAAGTTTAGTTTTTAAATATTAGTTAAATGGCATTGGTTGAGATACTTTACCATAAACAGATAAGTTTGAAGAATTAGCAGATATTTTTTCAACTCTTTTTTCTAATAATTCGTCTGATTTATCTTCATCATCTGAAACAGAACAATATTCTTCACAAAGTTCTGTACTATCAAACCATGCTACAATACTAACTAGAGTATTAGGGAATATTGCAAGCATTTCTTCAGGAATTTGATCAGAATCTACAAGTGGTTTATCATTTAAAGTCCACTTTATACTTGCTGAATATAAAGATGATAATAAATTTTCTTTAGTAGCATCATATTTTTGTTTAATATCATGTTTTAGTAATTTATCAGAATCTAAAGTATGATTTGGATCACTAAAAAAAGAATCATCTATAATAGTGTAAGAACCATATTCTACTATTTCATATTTTAAAGTAGCAAATATGTTTGGATTTAATTCTTTTAATCCTTCTACAAATTGGTCAGATAAAAATTTAAAATTTTTAGTAATATATTCTTCTGCTGATGCATATCCTTCTTCTAAGATGTTACCTTGATCATCTTTAATTTCACCGTGAACCTGATAATCAATAAAAACATCTTTTGGTTTATCTGAACTACATGATGCTAAAGTTAATAAACCTACACATCCTAATACTGGTAACGCTATTTTTGTAAATAAATTCATATATTTTCCTCCTATAATGTGTATATATGTACTATCATACTATCGCAAACATTACATAATGTCAACAAAGTATTTCAAAATTGTAATATAACATGCTGAAAACTAGTATGTATATACTTGTTTTTTTATTCTTTATATTAAATTTAGATTGGTGAAAAACCCTCTATTTTACCAAAAATTTTAGGTTTTGTTATTCCAGATTCTAATTCTGTAATAGCATTTTTCATCGCTTCTTCAATTTCGAAATTATGTTCTGCTTCGCAGTAAAGCATACAATCTTCTTCACTAGCAAACCACTTTGACAACATCATAAAATTACTTGGTAAAAATACTATTTCATAATCATTAATTGTCCATGAAACATTGACAACGTAAAATGAAGATAAATAATTAACTTTATTAGGATTATAAAATTGATCAAACTTAATTTGTTCTATTTTATCTGAATTCAAATCAAACACTTCATCTTCATCTAAATCAAAAAATGTTTCATCTAAAACGTAGTAAGAACTAATTGAAGTAATTTCATATTTCAAACCTTCTAAATTAAATTTGTTATTATTTTTTTCATCTGGATTTATAAAACCATCAAGCATCATATCTAGATAGAATTTTGAAACAGATGATATATATTCATCTACTGTGTAAAAACCGTTGTCTAATATTTCTTCTAGACCTTCTAAATGAACTTGATAATCAAGTTTAACACTTGCAGGAAATAACTCTTCTAGAGGTAAATCTTCTGGTTTTTCTTCTGGTTTTTCTTCTGGTTTTTCTTCCGGCTTTTCTTCTGGATTTTCTATACCTGGTTTTTCATTTGTTGGTTTATCTGAACTACAAGATGCTAAAGTTAATAAACTTGCACATCCTAATACTGGTAATGCAATTTTTAAAAATAAATTCATATAGTTTCCTCCTTATATGTATAATCATTATACTGTTTAAGTTTTATAAATACAACATTAATCTTACGATAATGTAATAATGTAAAATTTATAAAGGTAGAAAGATTTAATCTTTCTACCCTTTTAATTAAAAGAATACTTCTCTTGCTTTATCTTTAACTTCTTTAGAAGCTATAAATGGAAGTCTTGTAGTATATCCTTGCTTAGCTGCTACCATCATTTTAGCTGGCCAAATTTGAATATCTCTATTCCATGCATTAATAGTATCGTTATATTGTTCACGAGCTGCTGTAATTTCTTTTTGCAAATAAGCATTTTGTTGTATAGCATCTTGAATTTCTTGATGAGATCTAAGATCTGGATAAGCTTCAAGTGTCATATTTAATTTAGCTTCTATAGTATCAGCTTTACTAGATGTTTGTGACATTTCATCACCTGTTACTGCTTTACCTGAACGAGCTTGAGCAATAGCTAAGAATGTATCTTTATCTAAAGTAACTGCTTTATCAACTAATTTTGCTAAGTTTGATAAAATAACTACTCTTTGTTCTAAGTAGTTATCTACTTGAGAAGCTTTAGTTTGAATTTTTTGTTCTAGTTGTCTTAAGTAAGTTGCAGCATTAACTTTTTTCATTAAAAAGATTAATCCTGGTAATATTAATAAACACCATAATATTACTTCAAAAACTGTTGAACCTGTACCAACTTTAACTGGTATTTGTTTTGCTATAACATTTATATCTCTACCTTCTTCTCTGATAGGTCCGTTATCTTCTTCTAATGCGTTTGCCATTTTAAATCTCCTCTTTTCTATTTATAGTATTTTTACATTAATATTTTATTACAATTCATCATCTAAATCAATATCATCGTCTATATCTGTTTCAGATGGTGTTACTTCTTGTGGTCTATTTTGTATTTCTTGTTGTTCATTATAAGCTTCTTCTTTAACTTCTTTTGTTTCATCATTTAATATATCTTCTTCACTAGTTACTGAATCATTATGAATTCTAGCATTTTCTTGTTGTTCTTGAAGTAGTTGTTCTGCCATTTCATTAGCTTTACTTATTAACGTTTTAATTTCAGGAAGTTTTGTTGAACCTTTATAAACTGTGTTAAATGCTTTAACATCAGAATTTAATAATGTTCTAGCTAAAACAGTAGCAAAGATACCTTTTTTATAAACACATGTATTATTTTTAGAGAAATTAGATATAGTTGATTTGAATTCATCAGTATTTCTTATTGAATTAAATTCAAATCTAGTACTGTTCTTGTTTTGAACAGCAATTGTAGAACTTTGAGATACCGGAAGATAATCTATCCAAAATACTGGTACATGATGCATTCTACCATCCGCCCCCCAAGTAGGTACATACGTAAGTCTTCTAACAGCTTGAAATGAATGTGCTGTAACATTAACTTGATCCATTTCATCTACTGTATTTAAAAAGTTTGTTTTTAAAATTGTTTTTGTATCTGACCAAGGATTTTTTAATTGTGAAATATCAAGTGAGTTAGCAATAGATTCATGTTCGTATGAAGATAAATTTGAACCTGGTGGATTTTTATATATATAATCTCTTGATTTATGTTGTTGATATAATGGTACAGATAATAATGGAGCAAGATCAAAATAGATTCCTTTAAAGAATTCTTCATTATATTTAATGAAATATTCTTTAGCTTTTTCATAATCATAATGAACAAATTTTAGTGGATCACAAGAGTAATCTATTTGTTGTGAATGAGCTGAAATTATTTTATTAATACATTTTTGTTTAATAAAAGAAAAATCATCACCATAATTTTCTTTATCTTTAAGTAACTTTAGCATATTCTTTTGTGCTAAGGGTGAAAATAAAAGTCTAAATTGAATTTCATGATCTCTATTTGTCCCACCGAATAATGCTTCAAATTCATCATTTCCTAGTTTAGTATAATCTCCATTTTTCTTTAAAGATTTTCTTTCTAGTTTTTCAAATGATTTTGATTTTTTACTAACATATTTTTCTAATTGTTTTTCATTATAACCACTTGACTTACATTCTGTTCTACTAAATGATAGATCAGGTGCAGCATCATTTCCATATAATAGACTTGTCTCAACATGATATACAGGATG
>JBOFSX010000076.1:0-7228 GCA_051651765.1 Anaeroplasmataceae bacterium
AAAATATCATCATGAAAATCAACAATTTTTCTAATTTTTGGTTTTCTTGCCTCATTACTTAGTACTTCTTTTATTTCATATATAGATCTTCCGTACATAGCATTATCAAATATATCTATGATTCTAAGAAGATCATCAACTTTGTAATTATCCGGTATAGTGATTCTTTGTGATTGAACTTGCCCATCTGATGTAAAAATTAGTAAAATTGTTTCGTTTAATTCAAGTGGTATTAATTCAAGTTTTTTAACTGTAGCAAAATTAACGCTAACTCCATTAACTGCTACATAATAACCTGTATATTCACTCATGAACTCAACGATTTTTTTCATAGCTTCTTCTCTAGATAAATCATGATTATTGAATATATCAATCATTTTATCGAAAGGAGCTAACATTTCATCATCTCTTGTTATTAGATGTTCTACATAATACTTAATACCTTTTACTGCAGGTATTCTTCCGCTTGATGTATGAGTCTTTTCAAGAAATCCTGTTTCTTCTAAATGCTGCATATCATAACGAATAGTTGCTGAAGAAAATTGTAGGTACGGTTTACTTGTAAGTACCTTCGAACCAACTGGTTCATTTGTTTCTATATATTCTTCTATTATTGCTTTAAGTATTAACTTTTGACGATCAGTAAGCACTTCATCACCTCACCTTTTAGCACTTGTTATATCTAAGTGCAACTACATTATAGTACAAAAAAATAGCACTGTCAATATGAAAGTGCCAAATTTTTATTTTTTATTAATTTGTAGGACTTACCTCGTTAAATATTTGATATATTTTTTTAGATGGACCGAATACATAAAGTGTGTCATTAACTGAAATTTTATAATTAAGCTTAGGCGTTACTACTTCATCTTTATTTTGTTTAACTAACATAACGTTAATATCATGATCTTCTCTTAACTTACATTCAAATAATCTTTTATCATTTAAACTTTCAGGAATAACAGTTATATTTATTTCACAAAAAACCATTGTTCCGTAATTATCAATAACATTTATATAATTATTATATTTACCATACATGATTTTTTTTGCTATTTTAGTAACTAAAACATCAAAAATTCTTTTAACAAACTTAAGTCTAAATAATAATAACACTAAAACTAATACAGCTAGACCAATACCTAAAACGATCCATGTTGTAGTAAGTTCTTCTATATTAATTGATAAAAAGATATTAATAATTAAAGACACAATTATAACTGTAAATGTGTAACCGAATAACATTGTTGTTTTAGCTAATTTTCTTCTTAATTTATTACTTACAATTAACTCACTTTCAGTAGTTGTATAACCACTATTTGTAAGCATTGAAATAACTTGAAATGATGCCTTTTCAGAACTCATTCCGGTTATTCTAAATAATACTGTAAATATTTCAACTATTATCATATATATTAAAAAGAATCCGACAATTAAAGCAACCGCACTGGAAATATTCATATTTGTTTTCCCCTTTATTAAATTTTATAATTATTACATACAGACTGAAAATAATAATTATTTAACATTTCTTTTTTAAAATTAGAGCTTTCTTCATGACCAGGATATATTTTTATATCTTTGTTCTTAAACAATTTAATTAATTTTAATAAACTTTTCTCTAGAGTTTCAAAATTACCACTAGGTAGATCTGTTCTTCCTACAGTTCCACAAAACACTGTATCACCAGTAAACAGTTTATCATTATATAAATAACAAACTCCACCGATTGTATGTCCTGGTGTGTAAATAACTTCTATATCAAAATTAGAAATCTTTAAATGTCCTTCTTCTATTTGAATTAGATTAAGTTTTTCAAAATTAAATCTAATATGATTTTTATTTTCGTATCTACTATAAAGAATATCTGTTAAAAACTTGTATTCTTCTTTATGTATATAAATAGGACAATCAAAATCGCCAATAGAATCAATGTGATCTTTATGACCATGCGTAAGTAGTATTGCAACTACTTTATACTTAGATAGCACCTCTTCTTTATGATAATAAAATTCTAAACCAGGATCAACTATAATACATTCGTTATTTTTAGTAATAAGATATGTATTAGTTTCAAATCCTCCACAAATATATTTTTCCATTAAAACTCCCCCTTTTTTTCATTTATATATAAAAAAAAGCCTAATAGGCTTATTTTTTTTCTTTATGATTTGTATGTTTTTGACATCTTGGACAATATTTTTTAAATTCTATTCTCTCAGGATTAAGCTTTTTATTTTTATCTGTATAATAATTTTCTTCTTTGCATTCTTCACATACTAATTTAACTAAATCACGCATTTTATTTCCCTCCAAACATATTTCATTTTATTATAACAAAGATTAATCATAATATCAATTACAAATTTTTTTTAGTTAATTTTAAAATAGAAACAATATTTTCTGTTTAAAAAAAATGTTTTTAAAAATTTATGTGTTAAACTTAAAAAAAAATATGATATACTATGAATATAACAATATAGGGGTGATATTAATGAGATTTATTTCTTTTATTTTTACAAGCATTTTTGTTTTTATATTTTTTATTTTTATGTTGTTTTTTGTTTTTCAAAAAGACAATATTGAACAAGGTGAAAAAGAAGATGAAAAACTAGATATTATAAGCTATGAATTTAAAAATCCATTTTTTGAAGTCGATGAAGTAGATGAGTATGGTATACCTCTTTTTTTTGGGCTTTCTAGAGATTTAATTAAAAGCATTTACTTTGGTGATTCATTACCTGAAAATGCTTTAAACATTCAAAACAAAACTGATATTTCCAAGCAAAAAAACGGCTTAGTTAATTTTTACTCTTCAACCATTGAAGAAAACAAGATGACTAAATATAACGTATATATTATTGGAGAGCAAGTTGTACTTCCTGAAGATTCGGAATATCTATTTGGTAATATGAGCATTTTAGAAAATATTGATACATTAGATTTTTGCAATACTTCTCTAACAACAAATATGACAAGATTATTCTTTAATTGTGCAAGTTTAAAATCATTAAATTTATCTAATTTTGATACTTCAAACACTACTGGAATCGAGTCAATGTTTGAAAGATGCACAAGCATCAGTTCTTTGGACTTATCTTCATTCAACACCTCAAAAATTGAAAGTATTTCAAGACTTTTTCATTCATGTAATGAATTGTTAGAAATAAATTTTGGTTCATCATTTGATACATCTAATGTTTCAAACATGAGTTCTGTTTTTTATGAGTGTTCAAAACTAAGTAATATAGATCTATCTTCATTTGATACTTCTAAAACTGAATCTATGACTGAGATGTTTTATGGTTGCTCTGAACTTACTTCGTTGGATCTATCAAATTTTATTACTCCTAATTTAACAAATGTGTATTTAATGTTTTTTGGATGTAGCAAAATAGAATCTTTAGATTTATCTACGTTTAATCCAACTAATCTAAAAACAGCTAATTCTGCATTTAATGGTTGTACCAGTTTAACTACCTTAAATTTATCAAACTTTGATTTATCAAATACTGCACTTAATATGGCATTCGATAATTGCCCAGCTCTAACTAGTATAATTTTATTAAATGTGAGTTTAGAACATTGCGAAAAACTAATAAGATACATAAAAGATATTCCTCCAATGATGACAATAACTGTGGATGCTGATTTAGTATCTACACTACAAGAAAAATATACTAATATTATATTTAAATCAAACGAAATACAATTCATTCAAAATAGTTATTTTAATAATAAATTTTACTTATAATAATCATTAAAAACATCTATCATAATATTTGATAGATGTTTTTATAATACTTCTATGTAATAAATCTAATCCATTAAACATCTTGTATATGTAAATGCAAAAACAAATTCTTACTTGATCAAAATTACGTATTAAAATTAAAACTTAGAAGACAATCATATTTACTGAATCAGCAGTTTAATTGTTTTTTTTAAATACAACAATATTTAATTATCCGATAAAGAGGATTCTACATATGATTTAGATTTAAATTAAGATAAATGAAATAACACGCTTATAACAAATTAGATTTTTCACTAGACTTCTAATATATTTTTGAAAATTCATACAAATAAGACAAAAGAAATTTATTCGAAGATAAACAATTAAAAATGATTCATATATGTAAACTATAATATATTAGCACTTAGCAAACTCATTTTGATTTTTAAAATTTATATTATTTATAAATAACTCAAATTTTGTATATACTTCATTGGTAGAAAATCTGTATCATATGTTTTGAAATAATTTTTTACATAATCAAATTCAATAGACTTAAATCAAAAATTAGTAATTTATACTAATTAGTTTTTGATTACTTTTTTTATAAAATTAGTACAATTTACTTGTTATTAAATTGACATTCTTGTATAACTAAACTATAAAATAAATTTAAATAGGGGGATCGTTTATATGTTTAAAAAAATAATATTATTTATAGCATTACTTATACCTTCGTTTGCACTTCTATCATGTTCTAGTAATGATGATTCATCAAAAAAAGATGAGTATACTATTGATTATGAATATAATGAGAAATTATTTAAAGTAGGAGGAACATCTATAAATAGGTCATTCATATCTGAATTAGACTTTATAGATGCTAGTGCAAAAAACGTAGATAAATACATTGAAGATGGTTATATCAATTTATTTGATGTTACACTTACTGGAGAAGGTAAGGTAATTTTACTAGTTAAAACTAAAGGTACAGACTATTCTATTAAATTTGTTGGTAGACGTATATATTTACCCGAAGACTCAACTGGATTTTTTAGTAATCTATCAGTAAGCTCACTTGATTTAGATAATGTAAGTACAAGTAGGGTTATAATAATGGAAAACTTCTTTTATAACAGCATATTCATTAGAAACTTAGATATTTCAAATATGAATACTACTAATGTAACAAATTTTTCAGGAATGTTTATGAATTTAACACAAATTAGATATATTGATGTTGACTTTAGTATTAAGAACGCTCTTACTTTGAAATATATGTTTAAAAACTGTTATCAGTTAATCACTATAGATTTTGATGATTTTGTAGGAAGTCGTGTAGTTAACATAGAGGGTATGTTTTATGATTGTTATAAATTAGTGAATATAGATTTGGATGACTTCAAACCGACTGAATTATTATATGCTCGTTATGCTTTTTGGGGTTGTTCTTCTATAAATGATTTAAATATTAAGAAGATGGATTTTTATAATATGCTCCCTGTTAATATCGAAAAAATGTTTTACAATTTTAAAGCTAATTTAATTCATTTAAAAAATGAAACTAACCACGATTTTTTAATTAGAGCTGCGTCATTATCAAGTAATATTAGTGTGGTGTATAAATAATGTCTGCTTTACAAAGAGAAAATACAATTACAGTAAAAATCGCTAACAAAATAATAGGCGGCAAAAATAAAATACTTATACAAAGTATGACTAATACTAAAACAAAAGATATTTCTTCTACAGTTAAGCAAATATTAGAATTAGAAAATGCAGGTTGTGAAATTATAAGAGTATGTGTATTAGATAAAGAAGACGCTTATGCTATTTCTGAAATAAAAAAACAAATACATATACCATTAGTAGCTGATATACACTTTGATCCTGAATTAGCTATTATATCTATTAATCAGGGTGTAGATAAAATAAGGCTTAACCCAGGAAATATATCTAACAAAGATAAGATTATTGAAATCGTTAATTTATGTAAAGAAAAAAATATACCTATTAGAATTGGAGTTAATTCTGGTAGCCTACCTAAAGATATGAGTGTTACTGCTTCTAATATGATTGAAGCAGCTAAAAGACATATAACTATTTTAGAAGAATTAGATTTTAAAAATATTGTATTATCACTTAAAGCTTCAAATATTGATCTTGCTATTGAAGCTTATAAATTAGCTAGCACTACCTTTAATTATCCACTACATATAGGTATTACAGAAGCAGGTACTACATTTAGCGGATTAATTAAAAGTTCTATAGGTTTATCTAAAATATTAGATTTAGGAATAGGTAACACTTTAAGAGTATCTTTAACTGATAATCCTATATATGAAATATTTGCTGCTAAGCAAATATTAAAAGAATTAAAATTAATAGACAAAGTACCTAATCTTACTTCTTGTCCTACTTGTGGTAGAACTGAATATGATATGATACCTATTGCAAAAGAAATTGAAGAGTATCTATATACAGTTAACAAAGATATAACTGTTGCTGTTATGGGATGCGTTGTTAACGGACCTGGTGAAGCTCGTGAAGCAACTATAGGTATCGCTGGTGGTAAAGGGGAAGCACTATTATTTAAAAAGGGTATACCTATTAGAAAAATCAAAGAAAAGGATATACTAGAAGAATTAAAAAAAGAAATTGATTTATTATAATCAATTTCTTTTTTTTATATACCAAGAAGGCTCATTAATATATTCCATTAAGTTTTGTGTGATAGGATGTTTAAAAGATAAAAAATAACTATGTAAAAACATATCACCTATAATAGGATCATCATTATATAACTTATCATTTATTATAGGATGATTTATAGAACTTAAATGAACTCTTATTTGATGAGTTCTTCCAGTTTCTAACTCTAATTCAACTATAGTATTATTGGTAAATCTTGATAAGACTTTTACATTAGTAATTGCTGACTTTCCATTTTTATTAATTTCTCTTTTAGATGTATTTTCGTTTTTAAGTATTGGATTATTAACTACAAAGTTATCTTCTAATACAACACCCTTAACTAAAGCTAAATATCTTCTATTAATGTTAGCTAGTTGCTTACTTAAAAGGATACTTGTGTATTTATCTTTTGCAACTAATAACAAACCAGATGTATCCTTATCTAATCTATTAATAAAATGAATACTTTTATTAATATTATTAATATGATAATAATTGCAAATAGCGTTGTATATACTTTTAGTATTATCTATAGTAGGTATCGTTAAAATATTAGATGATTTATTAATTACTAATAAATAGTCGTCTTCATAAATTATATCTAATTCATAATCAAAAACAATATCTTTTACTACCAATTCATAATATGAAATTTTTAGTATATCATTTTCATTCAAATATTCATGATTTCTAATATTATATTGATTACAAAAAAATAAGGCTTCTTGTCTTTTGATATATTGATAAAAATTCAGACTTATATTATTAATTATGAAATCTTTAACAGTTATTTTATTT
>JBOFSX010000077.1:0-6643 GCA_051651765.1 Anaeroplasmataceae bacterium
AGGATCTTCGTAAACAGTAACTTGGAATCCTTCTTTTTCTAATAATTCTTTAAATATTTCATCAGGAGTTTTTTTATTGTTTGTCCCCATAAATAACCCTATCATTGATGGAGCAGCTTCTTTACCAAGTGGTACTAACAAAACTTTTTTAGTTTTCTTAGGCGAAATTGGTAAAACATTTTGAGTGTTTTTAGCTAATGTAATTGCTTTGTCAGAAATTTCTTTAGCTATATTAATACTTGATTCTAAACCAATATTTTTAAGTCCAGATTCTGGTTTTTGTAATTCTTCTTTAGATAATTTGTGTAAACCTAAAGTAGCTTTTAATGCTAAGATTCTTGTTAATGCATCATTTAATCTTTCAGCAGTAATGAATCCACTTTCAATAGCATCTTTCATATATTTAGTATCTTCTTCAACACTGTTAAAGAATAAGAACATATCGCATCCAGCTTTAATTGCTAAAGGTACATATTCAGATCTTTTCATACGTCCAGTCATACCAACCATATGAGATGCATCTGTAATGATTAATCCATTGAATCCTAATTTTTCTCTTAATAAGTCTTGAAGTAATTCTTTACATAATGTAGCAGGAAGCAATTCAGAAGTTTGAACATTTTTGTTAAAGTGTTTTTGGTATGAAGGTAACATAATGTGACCAGCCATTACAGCTTGAACACCTTCGTCAATTAATCCTTTATATACTAAACCAAAAGTTTCATCCCACTCTTTAGTTGATAATGTGTTTACCGCTGATGATAAATGGTGATCTCTTTCATCAACACCATCACCTGGGAAATGTTTCATTGCGCACATAATATTTGATTCACTAATACCTTTGAAATAAGCTTTTGACATTTCAAGAACTTTTTTAGGTTCATTAGAATAAGCACGACTTGAAATAACAGGATTTCTCCAGTTATAAGTAATATCTACGATAGGAGCAAAAGCCCAGTTAGAGTTAGTTGCTGCAGCTTCAATACCACAAACTTTACCTAATTCATACGCGTATTTCGTGTCATTTGTAGCACCGATTTTAACAGGATGTCCAACTTCAGTACCGTCTACACATGCACCATTTCCACCTGATTCTACATTACAAGCAACTAATAATGGTATTTTAGAATGTTTTTGGAATAAGTTATTTTGAATTAATGATGCTTTTGATGGGCTCCCCATATATCTAGCTCCACCAATTTTACTTTTTTCAAAATATTCTTTTAACATTGCATCATCAGTACCACCAGTCATACCGATAAATAATTGACCTACTTTTTCATCAAGTGTCATTGATTTTATTGTATCATTAATCCATTTGATATCTTCATCTTTAAGATTAAATGGTTTTGCTTTTAAATTTATCATATTAATTCTCCTTATTTTAATTTATTTTTAAATTGATTAATTAAATCTTGTATCTTATCTTCAGATAAACTATCTTCTAAAAACTCTATTAATACCTCCTCTTTAAATAATTTCCAAGAATTATTCTCGTTTTTAACAATTATAGGATAAAAACTCACATCGTTATCAAGTGCAGCTTCATAATCAGCAAGCGCATCCCCTAACATAAGAATGTTTTGTTTTTCGATATTATACTTTATCATAGATTTTTTTATACATTCAGACTTACTTCCATCTTCTTGCGTGAAGATATCTGATACATACTCAATAATATTATGATGAGTCCACTCTGCAGTTATAGCAGCTTTATTCGCCGAACTAACAATTGTGATATAAGCATTTTTACTAGCTAACTCTAAGGTTTCTTTTACATACTTAAATACATCAGACTTAACTGATTTTATTTTTTCGTTAACTAATTTACTCCAATTTAACGCCTTAACAAAAAGACTATTATTTTTCTCTGTTAAAATTAATTGTTCAATTGAATTATTACTCAACTTATTTCCTGAGTTTATAAATTTTTCAAATTCTATTAAACCTATTTCATTTGGAAAGAATTTCTTTGTAACATCATAAAAACCAATAAATCTATTTACACCTCTTGTTTTAGAGTATAGATTGTATTCAAGCCAATATTCTAAAACCTTAGAATCTTTAGTATTCATGATATCTAGATAAGCGGGACCAAAAGCATTTTCATGCTTAGGTGTCATAGCATCTATAGCAGTTCCATCTGAATCAATACATAATAAATGTGTTTTCATTAATCCTCCTATTTTGTTAAAACGCTTACATGAATTAACAAAAAAAATGTTTTTACTAATTAAATATAATATAATTATAAAACATTTTAAATGAATTGTATACTAATTTTAATCTAAAAAGAGAATTTTTTTATTTCATTTTTTTAATAAAATATATATAAATGCATCTATAACTTATAACAAAAAACTTTGAATTTTGTATAAAAAAAGAGAGCAAAAGCTCTCTAGTTTTATTCTTTTATAAAATTATTGATATTGTTATAACAAATACCTTTTATAATTTGTTCTAAATATTTATAATCTGCAGGATATTCTCCATTTTCCACTAGTTTACCAATTTCATTACACATAATACGTCTAAAATATTCATGTCTTGTAAATGATAAAAAGCTTCTTGAATCAGTTAACATACCAACAAATCTGCTTAATAGTCCTAAAGAAGCTAGATCGTTCATTTGTTCAATCATACCTTTTTTAGTATCTAGGAACCACCAACCAGAGCCGAATTGAATTTTACCAACAATTCCTCCGCCTTGGAAATTACCAATCATTGTACCAATAACAGTATTATAAGAATTATTTAATCCGTAAATAATAGTTTTTGGTAATTCGTTTGTAATATCAATACTATTAAGTAGTTTTGATAATCCTTCAGCAATAGGTTTGTCAGCAGCCGAATCGAATCCAGCATCAGCTCCAATTGATTCATACATTTTAGTAGAATTATTTCTTAATGCTCCTAAATGTAATTGCATTACCCATCCACGTTTGTTATATTCTTTTCCTAAGAAAGTATATAAATAACTTCTATATTCAATCGCTTCTTCGTTAGAAATTGTTTTTCCACTTAAAACTTTAGCAATAATAGAGTTAACTTTATCTTCAGTCGTATTAATATAATCAACGTAAGTTAAAGAATGATCTGATAGTCTACATCCAACTTCATGAAAAAAATCCATTCTTTCAGATAAGAATTTTTGAATGTCTTTAACATTTTTTAATTGATATCCTAATTTGCTTACTCTTTCAATGTATGGTAAATATGTAGGGTTTTCAATATTTAAAATAGTTTCAGGTCTATATGTTGGTTTAACAGATATTTTATATTTTTCATCCTTAATTGCTTTATGATATTGTAAATCATCAGCTGGATCATCTGTAGTACATAAAGCTTTTACATTCATTCTTTCAAGAAGAGATCTAGGAGTAAAATCTTTTGTTTTTAATAATTCATTACATTTATCATATACTGCTTTTGCATTTTCCGGAGTTAATGGTTCATCAACTGAAAAGTATCTTTGTAATTCTAGATGACTCCAGTGATGCATAGGGTTTCCAATTGTAAATGGTAAAGTTTCAGCAAAGGCTAAGAATTTTTCATAAGGGTCTGCATTTTTACCAGTGATTAACTCTTCTTTAACACCATTAGTACGTAGTACTCTCCATTTGTAATGGTCAGCGCCTAACCATACTTGTGACATGTTATCAAAGTTTTTATTTTCAAATATTTCTTTTGCACTTAAATGATTATGGTAATCATAAATAGGCATGTCTTTTGCATAATCAAAATATAATTTTTTTGCTGTTTCGCTTTCTAACAAAAAATCTTTATCTAAAAATTTTTTCATATATTCTCCTTTAAAATGGAATTACTCAGGAACTATTATCCCTGAGTAATCATAGTTATTAAAATAAGTTTTCGAACCCTAATTTTACTAGGTTATCTCTTGAAATTTTTAATGATTCAAAAGGATCTCTACCATAAGTATCATCTTGTTCAATTAATAAGAATCTAGCTCCAGTTTCAATACCAGTTTTGATAATGTTAGTGAAGTCTAAAGATCCTTCTCCGATTTCAGCAAATCTAACTACATCATTAAATGCTTGCATAAATTTACCGATATCAGCTAATGAAATTCCTTCAAAGTTTGGTGATATAATTTTATAATCTTTAAGATGTAATAATTCTAATCTACCTTTGTATTGTTTAATGTATTCAACTGGATTTTCTCCACCACGTTGAATCCAATGAACATCAAGCTCGAATCCGATTTCTTTAGTATTATCTTTGATAATATCTAGTAAATATTTACCATCATATTTAATGAATTCAATATGATGATTATGATAATATAAACGAATTCCATGTTCTTTTAATTTAACAGCTTGAGCTTCAATTATACTAGCAAAAGTTAAAGCTTTTTCTAAAGAACCAATATAACCAAACGGTAACATACCAACTCTTAAGAATTTACAATTTAAATCAACACAATCTTGTACAATTTTGTCAAAATGTGTAGTTAAAGCTTCTTGTCCAGGCATCATTGGTTCTACTGAAGCACTTAATGCAGCTATTTCAATATTGAAATCTTTACAAGCTCTTTTTAACTCACTTACATTTGCAGGAGTCATCTCTACTTGAGAAACTTCAATACATCTGTATCCCATTTTACTTAATTTTTCTAAAACGCTGTAAACACCGTCTTTAATTATTTGATTTCTAAAAATCATTATTTGAACGCCAATTTTTGCCATTTTAAATCTCCATTTCTTTTCTATTTTCACTAGATACAAAAATTGCATCTATAGTTTTTAAAATTTTAGATCCTTCAACTAGGTTGACATAATCTAATGTATTGTTAGTAACAGAATTATAGAATGCTTCAATACATATAGCATGACTTGCTCCATAATAATGTTTTGATCCTTTTAGTTTTTGATCTTCTGCTATGATTTTAGTTGAATCTTGTTTAACTTCATATACAACATTATCTCTCATTTTTAATGTAGCATTTTCGAAAACAAATTCCATTTCAACTGATGAATTATCACAATGACTAATTGTAGAAAAAAAGTTCCCTGTTTGACCATTTTTATATTTTAAATATGCAACAGCAGTATCTTCAATATCTAGTTTTGGTAAGCTAACATTATTAATCATGGCATTTACTGATTTGAAGTCTCCACCAATATATTCTAACAAATCAAGTGTATGAATAGTTTGGTTCATTAAAACTCCACTACCTGCTTCAGCTTTGATCCCTCTCCACTTACTAACATTGTAGTAATCCATAGTTCTTTGCCAAGTAACAACTGCTTTAGTTCCTTTTAATTTTCCATATGTGTTATTTGCAACAGCATCTTTTAAAACCTTAGTTGTTGTATTATATCTATTTTGAAGACAAACACCTATTTTAATACCACACTTATTTTCTAATTCAAAAGCTGATTCAGCTTCTTTATAGTTAAGTGCAGCTGGTTTTTCTAAAAATACATTTACTTTATATTTAGCTGCTAATTCGACAGCCCATATATGCAAGTTATGAGGAAGGCAGACATTTATAATGTCTAACTTCTCATTTACTAGCATTTCTTCTAAGTCTAAATAGAACTTAGCATTTTTATAATCTATTTTTTTTGCAGGGTTGATATCACATAATCCAATGATTTCAACATCTTTCATTTGTGAAAGTGCCATCATATGAATTTGTGAAATTGTCCCTAATCCTACGATAGCTACTTTTAACATAACTATGCTTTTTTAGATTTAGCTTCTTCAGCAATTTTTTTATCTAACTCAGATTTGAATAAATCTGCGTCAAAGTTAATATCAACTTGTTTACCTAACCAGCTTGATAAATGGATTGCATTTGCAATTCTAACACCATTAATACCATCAGCACCTTGAGCAACTAATGGAGTTCCTAAGATAATGTTTTCAGAGAAGTTTCTTAAAACATCAGCATGTTGTTGTCCCCATGCACTTGGGAATTCGATAGTTTCAGTAGACCATAACGGATTATCTCCACCAACTGCTCCACCCATCATTAATTTGTAAACAGCCATTAAATCTTTAGTTTCAGCATTAATTTCTTGTTCAGATTTAACTAATCTAGTAACATAAGCAGTTTTAGAACCTTCAACAACTATTTTACCTTTATCTCCTAAAATTTCTAATCTATCTGTACCTACTAAATCATGTGTACAAGTAACGAAAACACCACTTGCTCCATCTTCATATTCGAATAAAGCTGTAACTTCATCTTCTGTAGCTATGTTTCTTTTATATCCGTATTGAACATTTGAAGTAACTTTAGTTGGCATACCACATAACCATTGTAATAAATCGATTTGATGAGGTGCTTGGTTTACTAAAACTCCTCCACCTTCACCACCCCATGTAGCTCTCCAATCGCTCATATTATAATAAGCTTGAGGACGATACCAGTTAGTGATAATCCAGTTAGTTCTTCTTAATTTACCGATTTCACCATTAGCGATGATTTCTTTTAATTTTCTATATAATGGATTCATTCTTTGGTTGAAGAATACTCCAAAAGTTAAATCTGGATGTTTTTTTGCACAGTCAATAACTTCTTGAACTTGTTTAGTATAAACACCAGCTGGTTTTTCAAGTAAAGCATGAACACCGTGTTCTAATGCATACATACCGATTTCTGGATGTAGAT
>JBOFSX010000078.1:0-8738 GCA_051651765.1 Anaeroplasmataceae bacterium
AAGTTTTAATTCTTTGCTATATTTTAATTTTCGACTCATAAAAAAATACCTCCAAAGTAGACGAATAATTATTGTAACTAAATCATTGATTAAGTTTCCTTTAATTATTTCGATTGTCTACTTTGGAGGTATCACATCAATAGTTGCATCTTTTTCAATTTAATTCAATTTGGTCAAATACTGATTTGAATATTTCCATTGCTAATTTCTTTTGTGTTTTCTGATAACTAGATAATTTTTCAACGTCATCATCAAAAAGTGAAATACCGAGTTGTTGTAAAGTAGTAATTATAGCTTTCTCAGGGATTGAATCGATTATTTTAGCATGATTTAAATGCTCATTTGCTAACGTCTTTAATTCATCTAAAGCAATAGTCGGTGCTGATTTATTTTTAGAAAATGAATTAGGGATAATATATCTAATTTTTTCAAGAGGAATTGAGCAATCAACAAAGTATTGAAGCGTGTTATAAAAACCATTTACACCCAATTTATTTGTTTCTACTATTAAGAAGATGCTTGTACATAGCTCTAATAATAATTCAGAAGTACGATTGCTTGAAGGGGGTAAGTCAATAAAAATATATTCAAACCCAAAATCATATAATGATTTAATCTTATCTAGAAATGTCTTTTCAAAAGATCTTTCTAATGTTAATTTTTTAGACAACATATCTGTATTTAAAGTTTTTATTCCAAATAAATTTGCTCTAAACGGAATGATAGTATCCTCTAAAGATTTTTCACCTAATATATAATGTTCAAAATAGTTGTCTTCATCAGCATATATTTCAGAACCTTTTCCAAAAACTTCAAAAACTGAATTTTGATCATCTATACTTAATATCAAGACCTTGCTGCCTTTACTTGCTAAATAATCAGCATGTTCTCCAGTAACAGTTGTTTTACCAACCCCACCTTTTTTACAAAAATATGTATACATATAGTGTTCCCCCTTATGATTATTTAACTAGTTTTTTAATTACTTTATCATATGAATCTTCTTTAATTTGCTTAATATAACCTAAAATCAAACCTTCAATTAATAAATTCTTGTTAGTTCCTGGATGTAATGTTGACAACTCATTAACTAATTCTTTGTTTAATTTAAGAATTGATAATTTACGTTTTATTTTTTTATAAAATAATGTTTTATCTAAAATTGATACTTCATTTTGCTTATAAGTTTTAATGTCTTTTAGCTGTTTTTCTTGTTCTTCAATTTCTTTTTTATTATGCTGTATTTTCTCAGCTAACTCTTCGTTAGACTTATTAGCTTCAATTTCTTTTGTAGTTAATTCAGAAATTAACCTTCTTATTTCTTCTAGCTTGGCTTTAGCAAGCTCCAACTCTTCAATTGTAGCATTATCTTTATTAGCACAATCACAAACTGTTTGTTCTTGAACAACGTAAGTATTATCATTTGTATTAGCTTTTTCAATCTCTGAGATTAAATTATTTAAAATTAATGACTTTGATTCAATATCTAAATTTATCTTCGTTAATTTATCCTCAGATATTTTTAGTTCGGTATTAGTTGTTTTTGCTTTGTTATTAAGTTCTTCTAATTTTTTAGAAATATTATTAACTTCTTGATTAGATTTTTGAATTTTCGAAGTTAATTCTATCAGTTGCTTTTCTTCTAGTTGGTGTTTTTTTGAGGTTTCAATTAGGTTATTATTTGTAACCTCTAGCTGATTCATTATGTTTTCTAACTCTATATTTTTTGCACCAATTTTATTTAAAATTTCTTTTAAATCATTATTAGTACGTTCAAGCTTATCAAAATCATTGTCATTTTCTTGAGCTTGTAAAGTAGTTTTCACACTAGTTTCTTCAAGTTCTTTTTGTCTTTCAATTAATTCAGCTTTAGTTTTGTTCAAGTTAGTAGTAACTTCATTTAACTCTTTTTTCTTATCCTCTAAATCAAAAAGTGATTTTTGAAGAAGATTAATTTCTTTAGTCATACTTTCGTGTTTAATAAAAGCTTCGTCATATTTTTTAATAAATGATTCAAATTCTATTTTTTTATTTTTAATTAGTTCATCACATTCTTTTATTTCTAATGATTTGACATCTAATAACTTAGATTTAGCGTCTATAGTCTTGTTAATTTTTTTGATTTCCTGTTCTTTTTCTTTAATATTATCTAATTCTTTTCTTAGTAAATCATTTTTATCTTCAAGTTGCTTACTTAGTGCATCTAATCTTGATTCTTCTTTTTTAACAGCTGAACTTGAAATGCTATCTTTATTAACAGTTGGCTTAGCAACTATTTTTTCAACATCAACAATGTTAGTAACTGTTAAGTCTTCTTTCAAATCCTCTAAGTTAATATTCATAGGATTTTTTCTTTTTTGCATATCGCACCTCTTTATAATTATAATTTTTATTATTATTAACGTAACTCAATACAAATAAAATAGCATTATTACTTCAATTATTATTTTAAATCTTCTTCTTTGCCATCATCGCTATGATCGGATTGGTTTTCACTACTAGATTCAATATCATCAGTTTCTGTTACAGCAGCAAATGTCTCGTCAATATTACTTTTATTTTCACCTTTTTTGGTTATTTCAAATAAAGCATTTAAAATTACTCCGACAACTACCGCTATAGCCACATTTGTAATGCTAAATTTACCAAAATTCAATGTAGCTCCGCCTAAACCAAGAACCAACATAACACTTATGATAATTAAATTGGTCATCTTACTTAAGTTGATTTTTGAATCAATTAAGACTTTAATTCCGTTAAGTCCAATAAAACCATATAGAATAATAGACATACCTCCCATTACAGGGGCTGGAATTAATTCTATAAAAACAGTAAAAAAGTTGCAAAATGATAAAATAATTGCAATTACTGCCGCTCCTCCAGTAACCCAAACGGAAGCTACTCTTGTCATACCAATAACTGAAGTGTTTTCTCCGTAAGTAGTATTGGCGGGACCACCCACTAAAGCAGCAAACCCAGTCGCTAAACCATCACCTAACAATGTTTTATCTAATCCTGGATCTTGTAAGAAATCTTTATTACAAACTTTACCAAGAACCGAATGATCCCCAATGTGTTCACACGCTGTAACAAAAGCTAATGGCGCAATCGTAATAATACCCGCTAATGACGCTTGGTGCATTGTAAACGTAGTTCCTAAAAATGAACCCGTTGCATCTTTCCAACCTAAAATCATAAAACTAGGAATTCTAAACCATTGAGAAGGTGTACTAATTACATCCCAAAATGGTTGAAAGTCAACTAATCCTACTATACAAGCAAATAGAAAACCGATTATAATACCAAATAAGAACGGAATAACTTTCATGAAACCTTTACAGTAAGTTGAAATAACTACTACTGTTCCCATAGACACTATTGCAGTAAGAATTAGCTTCCAACTAGTAGAAAAACTTTCTCCATTTAAACCAGAGTTTCCTATAGCAGAACCTGCTAATCCTAACCCAATAACAATAATTGCAGGTCCTATAACTATTGGTGGTAAGACCTTGTTAATCCAAGTTTTGCCAAAAAATCTAACAAGAATAGAAAGAATGACATAAATAAATGCTACAGCCAATAGACCAGACATAACAGGCCCATAACTATCATATGCTACAGAAATCGATGTAATTGCTCCTATGTAAGCAAAAGAGCTTCCTAGATAAACTGGAACCTTCGCTCTCGTACAAGCTATATATATCAATGTCCCTACACCAGAACAAAATAATGCAACTGAAATAGGTAAACCAGTCAACATAGGAACTAATATTGTCGCACCAAACATAGCAAATACGTGTTGTAAGCTTAATATTATCCATTTTGCCGTTTTAGGTCTTTCTCGAATATCTATAAGTAATTTATTTTCCATTGTAACCCCCACACAAAATATTATCCATAATATTGTATCATAATTTAAATAAAAAAATAAGAAGCAAATTACTATCTCGCACAGCATTATGCGAAATAATTATTTGCTTCTATCTGAAATATCTTCAAATCTTCTGTTTATAATACTATATCTATAATAATACATTTTAAATTTATATTCTATCGAATTATATACTTTACTTAGATTATCGTTTAGTAATTGGAGGAAAATTAAAAGTATCATAATAATTAATGCATAAACTGAGAAAATCACCGCAAGCCATAATGGGTAAATTATTATTGTGATTATCGATACAATAAATATCAATAGAAAACTAACTATCGTATAAACTTTGTATCTATTTGATGATGTAAATAAATTTATAGCAACATTATTTCTATCATACCCTAATTTAAATAAATTAAAATCTACTATATCCTTTATAGACATTTCGGATTTTAATCTACTATATATAAAAAGAATGGAAAACTGTCTATAAAAAAATACAAATAAAACAAGTAAAACAGGGTAAAAATCAACTACAAATATACCAATAATTATAATTAATAATGTTAATGATAAAAGGATAGCGTTTAATATCATAAATCTATTTTTTATAGATTTAACTAATGATTGATTAGCAACATATCTTTTAATTGAATTATTTAGAATCTCTATAAAATCAAGATCAGTTGTTTTTCTTATAGAATTTTTATCAACTATCGTTGATGTATTTGAAGCATTTATAAATCTCTCTTTAACTTTTGAATTAAAAAAAAACATAATTCACTCCTTTAAAAACTGATTATTTATTAATAAATTACTTCCTGATTATTCAAATCATTTTCAAGTTGTAAAATATTATGTATTTCATCATAAGATTCAACATGATTTTGCGTAGGTTCTAGATAATTTGGTTCTACAATTGTGCTAGTATCTATATCATGGTATAAAGCTTGATAATAAACTTTAGAACCTTGAAAAGAGTAGTCTTTAATCTTTTTCAACACTTCTGCATTAGGTAACATAAATATTTCAATACCAAAAAGAACTTTACATTTGTCTAATCCTTTTGTTGGAGTTTTATTACTATCATTTTCATTAGGTGTAAAATAAGCATCATTGTCATAAATTAATACAACTTTAAATGCTTTTGTTCCTGAGATTTTCATGTAACTAGCCCCAAATGAAAATTCGTTTTTAGTAAATTTGTTTTCTAATAAAATTGTATCATAGTCAAGATCGTTGAATTCATATTTTTTTTCCACTGGTTTTTCTTTATCTTTGCTTTTAAATTTAATTGTACGAGATAACACTATCTGAAAAACAAATGTAGTCAGTAAAAACAAGATAACAGAAACTATTAAACCTCCCCAGCCTCCACCAGAAAAAATAACAGCCACTATTGAGCCAACAAGTAAAAAACCAAACATTATCCATAAATATCTTTTTTTCATAGTCATTAATTTCATAATCTAATCCTCTTTCTTAAAATATATAAAACTTATAATTTAATTATTTCACACAACACTGAATATATATATTATACATTTAAATAGTTTTTGTTCTTAGTGAAAGACTTCATAAATTTTATTTCTACAGTCTTTCATAAATTATAGCACATTATTGGTTTTTATTGAATAAATTAATCAACAGTTAATATTATTATAGCGATTATTATACACCTAATATATAATTTATAAAAAGGAGGTGCATTATGAAGTATCCAAAATTCTTAAAAGATAACTTAGCGATTGAATTAGTTTGTCCATCTTTCGGGTGTAATAGTGAACCATATTTATCTAGAAGCAAAAAAGCTATTAGCAATTTAGAACAAGAAGGCTTTGATGTTATATACAAAGATATTATATATAGTAATATATCTTTCACTGCTCATGAAAATAGTAGGTATATTGAATTTATGAATAGTTATATAAATCCTAAAACACATTTATTGCTTAGTGTAGGTGGTGGTGAATTTTTATTCGCTTATTTAGATAAAATAAATTTCGAACAAATAAAACAAGCTACTCCTAAATGGTTTATGGGTTATTCAGATAATACTTTTATTACATTTTTACTTACAACTATCTGTGATATCGCGTCAATATATGGTCCTAATTTATCCGACTTTGGTGCTACAAATCTAAATAACATTCAATTAGATGTCGTTAAATTGTTGATTGGTGAAAAATTATCGTTTGATGGATATCCAAAATATGAAGGATATTCATTGAAATCGCCAACTAATCCTTATGCAAATTATAATTTAACAGAGGATAAAATTTTAATTACATACCCTAATTCTTCTTTGAATTTTGAAGGAAGAATTATTGGAGGTTGTTTAGATTGTTTATCATTAATATGTGGAACAAAATATGATAAAGTAAAATTGTTTATCGATAAATATAAGAACGATAAAATTATTTGGTATTTAGAATCTTGTGATTTAAATTTGCCTGCTCAATTGAGAACATTATCTCAATTGAAATACTCAGGATGGTTTAATCATATATCAGGCATAATAATCGGCAGACCTTTAATAAGTGATGAAATATTTGATTTAACTCTTGAAAAAGTTGTTTTACATATATTCGAAGAATATAAAATACCAATTATTATAAACGCTGATATAGGTCATATTAAACCAATGATACCAATTATAAATGGTAGCTACGCTAAGGTAACTACCATAAATAATAATATTAGTATTGAAATGATTTTAAAAGACTAGAAAATACCTACTGCTTTGTAAGTCATAATAATTATAAACAAAGAGAAAGTAGATAAAATTGTGGACCAAACAACTATTTGACCAGCTAATTCTTCGTCATTACCCATACCAGCGGCCATTGGTACACTAGATACTGCAACAGGGGTCGCAAATATACCAATTAGTGCAGGGAAAACCATTTTGTCAAAACCTATTGCATAAGCAATGATTAAAAAAGTTGCAGGAACTATAATTATTCTTATCACCATAGACATTGTAATCGGTTTAATTAACTTAGAAACAGCAGCAAATTCAAATTGTCCACCTAAGGCAACTAAAGCTAAGGGTGTAGCTATTTTAGCTAGCATATTTATAGATTCGTACGTAAAAGGAATGTCCTTCTTAAAAGTAAAGTCATTACCCCAACTTTGAAATAACATTCTAGTACATAAGAACAATATACCTAAGCTAACCCCTTGTATTAAGGGGTTTTTTATTACATTTAGAGTTATACATTTAAAACTAAGTTGACTTTTATCATCATTTTTAACAAATAAAGATAATGATAAAACGGCTAATATATTGAATAATGGTATACTGAATGCACTAGCTAATGAGGCATTCCCAACTATTTCTGATGTAATAAGGTTAGCTGTTTCTGGATCCATTCCAACAACCATCCCAGCTGCTAAAGTTGTAGCAAGTGGAATACCTATAATTGCATAATTAGATCTAAAAGTAGACTGTAAAATAACACCTTTTTGTTTTGGATCTTTTACAAAAAAATACACAAAAATTAAACCTAATATAAATATCACTATAACAGCAATAATAATATATAAGATAAACATCCAATTTATATTTTCTAGCGAACCTATATCATATACATTTTTAAATAATAAAATTGGTAATAAAATTCTAAAACATAATTTGTTTGCTGTTTTAAAAAAATCTTTGCTAATTAATTTGGTTCTTTTTAATAAGTATCCAACTAATATAACAATTACAATTGGAAGTATTGCGTTCAAAGTGAACATTAAATCTTTCATATATGATGACTCTCTCTTTCATTTTTATATTTATTTTCCTAAACAAAATTTTGAAAATAATTCATTAAGTAAATTATCGTTTGATACTTCACCCGTAATCATACCTAGATAATTATATGCATTTTTAATATCAATTAAAACCAAATCAATAAACTCATTGTTTTTCGCTTCAAAAATAGCATTCTCTAAAGCTTTTATCGATAGCGAAACTAATGCTATATGTCTTGGATTATTCAAAGAATGATTGTTTGAATTAATATTTACAATTTTGAACAATTTAATAATTTCATCTTCTAATAAGTCGAGTCCGTTTTTTGTTTTTGCAGAAACACTTATTGTTGATAATTGATGATTAGTCAAATTAATATCATTCTTATTCGAAACAATTATTCTTGTTTTATCTTTGGTTTTATCAATTAGTTCATAATCGAACTTATCTAATGGTTTACTTCCATCAATAACTAACAAGATAAAATCTGCTTTATTAATCAAGTCTAAAGATTTGTTGATTCCTATTTTCTCAATGATATCGTCTGATTCTCTAATACCCGCTGTATCTAATATATTTAATGTTATATTGTTTAATCTTATGCTTCCTTCAACGATATCTCTCGTAGTTCCTTTAATGTCAGTTACAATTGATTTATCTTCTTCAATCAATGCATTAAAAAGGCTAGATTTTCCAACGTTAGGTTTTCCTAAAATAACTGTTTTAATTCCATTAACTAATATGCGCGATGTATTTGAGTGTTCACTCATTTTATATAAATTACTTAGTACTTCATTAAGCTTAGGCAGTACTATAGTTGATGTAAGTTGTTCGACATCATCATACTCAGGATAATCAATATTAACTTCAATATTTGCTATAATATCAAGTAATTTAGATTTTTCTACGTTGATCATGTTACTTAATCTATTTCTTAAATTACCAATTGCAGAACTTAATGCTATATCGTTATTAGCATTTATTAAATCAATAATTGATTCCGCTTGGGCAAGATCAATTCTTCCGTTTAAAAATGCTCTTTTGCTAAACTCTCCATTTTGAGCTAATTCAAATCCATTTTTTAATAGAACCTCTAATACTTTGTTTGTTACATAA
>JBOFSX010000079.1:0-3678 GCA_051651765.1 Anaeroplasmataceae bacterium
TGTTACTTGAAAGAATATTACAGTATCAATTTGCATTGTAATGTTATCTTTTGTAATTACTGATTGAGGATCAAAATCCTTAACTTGTTCTTTCATTACGACAATCTTAGCGACTCTATCAATAAATGGAACAAGAAAATGAACACCTACGCCCCAAGTTTTATAATAACCACCCATACGTTGAATAATATATTGATTTGTTTGAGAAACAATTCTTACACTACTTATTAATAAAGCTAAAATAACTACTAATAAAATACATACTGCTATAATAACGCCTATGCTTGCACTCATTTGTATTTCCCCCTTTTATTTTAATCTAAATTTTCTTCTAAACATTCTCTTACTATTAATTTCACGCCATCAATCGCAAGAATTTCTACATTAGCATCTTTTGCGATCTCCTTATTATTATGAGATATTGCTAGCCAAATGTTTCCATCCACTTTAATTTCTCCTGATTGATGAGGTTTTATTTCTTTTAAAACTAATACTTTCTTCCCTATTAATGCTTCAAAATTTGTCTTTATTGTATTTTTCTTAAAATA
Source organism: Anaeroplasmataceae bacterium (assembly GCA_051651765.1). Taxonomy (GTDB): domain Bacteria; phylum Bacillota_I; class Bacilli_A; order Acholeplasmatales; family Anaeroplasmataceae; genus JBOFSX01. The sequence goes on from JBOFSX010000079.1 coordinate 549, forward strand.
TTTTTTAGCTATAGGTCTTGTGAAAATCATTAAGATAACAGATATTGCAACAAATATAATTACTTGAGCATAAATATTATCAAACCAAACAGCAATAATCATTGTTACGGTTGCAGCTATAGCGCTCCATATAGATACAAGTTCACTTGTTAACAATTCAATTATTAAACAAATAATTGCTACTGCTAACCAAACCCATATCGCAACAACCTCTGGCGATAAATTTGCTAAAAACATATTACTCTACCTCCCCTTTTAAATCTATAACTAAAGTTTTACTAGACTCGTTGAAAGAAATTAAATATTTTTTTGGTTTTTCAAAACACTTTACATTTAATACTTTTTTAATCTGCTTAATAAATTCTTTGTTAGTAACTCTAGAATAACTAGCTCTTGTAGTAATTAAATACAAACTATTAGAGTCTAAGTCTCCTCTAATAACTTCTTCTTTAGTATAAGATTTTATATAAACTTTTTGTTCAGAACCATTAATTCCAAGCATTACATTGTATGCATCTTCTATTAAGTTAGATGCTGGTTTGTTAAGTGTAATATTCAAATCAGAAATAGTTGCAATTAAATTTTTGCTTTTATCACTAAACCAAACTATAGACATACTTTCATCCTCCTAATTTAGTTTAATTATAACACACAAAATAGATAAATCAACAATAAATTATTAAAAATTATTTTATATTATCTTCAATATCAATTTCACTCATACCTGCTTCAGCTTCTATCGGAACAACAGATTCTTTTATAGCAGCTAAATTCTTCTTTTTTAGCTTAACGGTTGAATATACGCATAATGAAATGCCTATAAATATAAAACAAAGTGAAATAAGTATAGCAAACCATATATTAATACCGGATTTATACATCCAATATCCGTAAACTGCAGCTAAAATGACAGAATATGATAAAAATATTGAATTATAGTATTTATTGTTTTTAATATCTTGAATTGAAATTTTCATAATATCCGCCTTTATTTATTATACCACTAAAATACAAATATGACACTTTAAGTAATTTGTTATTCGAATTCAATTGTACCTGGTGGCTTTGATGTACAATCATATAATACTCTATTAACACCTTTTACTTCATTAACTATTCTTCTACTTGCTATATCTAGAACATCATAAGGGATACGAGCCCAATCAGCTGTCATAAAATCAGATGTTGTAACAGCTCTTAAAGCTATTGCATAATCATATGTTCTAAAATCGCCCATAACTCCAACGCTTCTCATATTAGTTAAAGCTGCAAAATATTGCCCTAAAGATTTATCTACACCAGCTTTAGCTATTTCTTCTCTATAAATAAAATCAGCATCTTGTACGATTTTAATTTTTTCTTCTGTAACTTCGCCAATTATTCTTATACCTAAACCTGGTCCAGGAAAAGGTTGTCTAAATACTAAGTACTCAGGAATATCCAATTCCAGTCCAACTTTACGAACTTCATCTTTAAATAACATTCTTAATGGTTCAATGATTTCTTTAAAATTAACTACTGATGGTAATCCACCAACGTTATGATGTGATTTAATTACCGCTGATTTATCTAAACCTGATTCAATAACATCAGGATAAATAGTCCCTTGAACTAAAAAGTCAACTGAACCAATTCTTTTTGATTCGTCTTCAAATACACGAATAAATTCTTCACCGATGATTTTTCTTTTTGTTTCAGGATCTGTCACACCTTTAAGTTTTTCTAAGAATCTCTCTTTAGCATTAACTCTTATAAAGTTTAAATCGTAATTACCCTTTTCTCCAAAGATGTTTTCAACTTCATCACCTTCGTTTTTACGAAGTAATCCATGATCTACAAATACACAAGTTAATTGTTTACCAATAGCTTTACTTAAAAGAACTGCAGCAACACTACTATCAACACCACCACTTAAGGCACACAGAACTTTACCAGTTCCTACTTGTTTTCTAATATTGTCTATTGTCGTCTTAGCAAATTCACTCATAACCCAGTCGCATTTACATTTACAAACATTTTTAACAAAGTTTGAAAACATAGCCACACCATCAACTGAATGCATAACTTCAGGATGAAATTGTAAAGCATATATGTTATTTTCTACATCTTCCATACTAGCAATAGGGCAAACTGGAGTACTACCAGTAACTTTAAAATTAGATGGTGCTTTAGATATATAATCTGTATGACTCATCCATGTTACTGTAGAATTGTTTAATCCTTTGAATAAAATAGATTTATTATCTATTTTAACATCTGTTTTACCATATTCACTAACTGGAGCAGTTTCTACTTTACCACCTAGTAAATGTGCTATTAATTGAGAACCATAGCAAATACCTAAAATAGGTATACCTAATTTAAATATTTTTTTATCAATAGTATGTGAGTTTTCATCATACACACTTTGTGGTCCACCAGTAAAAATAATACCTTTAGGATTAATTTCTTTTATTTTACTTAAAGGAGTTTTATAAGGTAATATTTCACAAAAAACATTACACTCTCTAACTCTTCTAGCAATCAATTGGTTATATTGCCCACCAAAATCTAATACTATTATTTTTTCATTAGTCATTAATATTCCCTCAATTACTTAGTATAGTTTGGAGCTTCTACAGTAATATCAACATCATGAGGATGTGATTCTTGTAAACCAGCATTTGTAATTCTTATAAATACACTATCATTTTTTAATTCTTCAATAGTTTTAGTTCCACAATATCCCATACCTGAACGTAATCCGCCACATAATTGATAAATTGTATCAGATAGAGCACCTTTATAAGCAACTCTACCTTCGATACCTTCAGGAACAAGTTTTTTAGCTGTTGTATCTTTAGTTTGAAAATATCTATCTGCGCTACCACGTTTCATTGCAGCTAAACTTCCCATACCAACATAAACTTTAAATCTTCTACCTTGAAACACAACTTCATCGCCTGGAGATTCGCTACAACCTGCTAGTAAACTACCTAACATTACGCAGTCTGCACCAGCAGCTAATGCTTTAACAATATCTCCAGAAAGTTTAATACCACCATCAGCAATTACACAAATGTTTTTAGATTTACAATATTCAAAACAATCGTTAATAGCTGTTATTTGAGGTACACCTACACCTGCAACA
>JBOFSX010000080.1:0-1195 GCA_051651765.1 Anaeroplasmataceae bacterium
TAGTACTGAAAATCTCTTTTATATTACAAACTAAGCTATCTTTTATAGCTTTAGCATTTTTACTTTTATCAGAGTTGTTACGAGTAAAATTTATTCCTAACTCTCTGTACCTGATCATACTTTCATCATAAACCCTATCAAATTTCGGGTATGTTGTTGATGCGTTATCGAAATATCTCATTTTTTCCTCACTTTAATCTTACTTTAACTTTAATTCTGAAGTGAATTCAACTCTAAATTCAACGTTATATTATATCATATCTGTTTTTTTTTTTATACTAGAATAGTTTTATTCTTTATTGATATTTTTTTTCCTATGCTCTCTGTACAAATCAAATAGATTAGAATTCAATCCCTAAAATATGTTATAATTAACTTATAATATTTATGATGAGGTGAAATTATGCGTAATGATGTAATTATCAATAAAATTGAAACAATCAAAAGATGTGTAGCTAGAATTGAAGAAGAGTATTCAAATGATTCTAAAAATCTTGAAAACTACACAAAACAAGACTCAATAATACTGAATCTACAAAGAATGTGTGAAGCTACATTAGATTTAGCAATGCATTTTATCAAGATTAAAAAATTAGAAATTCCTCAAACTAGTAAACAAGCATTTGATATTTTAGAAAAAAATAGTATTATTGATAAAAAATTGTCTACTAATCTTCAAGGAATGGTTGGATTTACAAATATTGCTGTTAATGATTATCAAAGTATTAATATTGAAATTTTAAAAAAAATAATTGAAAATCATTTAAATGACTCTTTAATTTTATCTCAAAAAATTCTTGAGGTGGATTAATGGTTAAGAAAAATTTACCTATTGGAATAGACGATTTTAAAGAAGTTATAGAGAACAACTACTATTTTGTAGATAAATCCATGCTAATTGATGAACTATTGAGTAAAAAATCTAAAGTAGTTTTAATTCCAAGACCTAGACGTTTTGGTAAAACTTTAAATATGTCAATGCTTAACTACTTTTTTGATATTGAGAATAGAGAGAGCAATAGAAAATTATTTGATGATTTAGCTATTGTAACGACTGATAAAATGAAATTTTTTGGTCAAAATCCAGTTATATATATCAGCTTAAAAGATATTAAAGTTGACAATTGGGAACTTTGTAACAAAAAACTATATTTATTATTACAAGCACAGTACGATAAACATGGCTTAATTTTAG
>JBOFSX010000081.1:0-1579 GCA_051651765.1 Anaeroplasmataceae bacterium
CAACTGTTAAAATTAATTTGTTATCATCTGTTACCCTAGCCCCATCGTACTTAGTGTTAAGACTATTGTTTATTTTACCCATGTCTACATTATATATTTCTTCTATGAAGTTACTAATTGCGGTCTTGTCATTTGGACCACCTTTTGAATTATGTGTCTTATTTTTCGACACAGTGTAATAAATTTCATTTGACCTAGATACGATTCCATTACTAGAAACCTCTATCATTAATGTATTAGTACCATCGTACTCAGTTAATTCTTCGAATGGTGTTATAACTATATTACCACTTTCATCAACATAACTTACTGACAATTTAGTTTTATCTTCTTCAAATATTCTTTTGTCTCCTACGAATACATACACTTTGATAATATCATCTTGATTTAAAGATATTACCCTTGAATCTTTTAATGGAACAAGATTTAAAACAATATTATTTGTTCCTTGGAAAAAACCAGCTGATATTTTGCAATTCCCAGCCAATGGACTAAAGTCGCAATGACCAGTATATACCAAATTATTCACCCATATACCTCCTTTTTTATTTGAGTATTATGTACGACACATATGTGTCATACATAATACTTAAAAGCTTTTAATATCAATCAATTTTACTGATCATATTTATAAGAATATAAATATATTACAGTGTGTTTATTTTTTATTTAAATACGCATACAAATCTTCCATTGAAACTTCCTCTACAATATCCTCAAATAGTTTTGAATATATACAAACATATTCTTTTCCTACAAGCTTTCTGTTATTTAATTTTATAAACGCATACTTACCTTCCTTTGGAAGTCTAAATATATTTTTACGCATTTTTTCTATTGTTCCTGTGTGTAAGAATTTTCCATTTAAGATTAATTGGTCGTAATCATTGTCTAATAATTCTAACGGATACTCATCGTCATACATTGTAATATATTCAGATGATTCAGTTGGAATATTGACAAGATTAGAATAGTCTAACACCGATTTGGTATATTCAGGAGTACCATTTGTATTGTGATATTTAATTTCATTTTTTACAACTATGGTATCGTCTTTATGATACACAATTGTTCTACCTGTTATATCTAAATAAGTAGAAGCAAAAGTTGTTGAAACTTTATCTAATCTTGCTGGCATTGTAATTGTTTTAATGTTATCTGAGTATCTTGCAATTGAATCAATAGTTGTTAATTCAGGCATAGATTCTGGTAATACGAGTTCAGTCATACTATCGCACCATCTAAATGCATAACCAATATCTATTAATTTTAGCATCTCGGTAGGTAAATCGATTTTAGCTAATTTTCTACATCCTGAGAAAGAATTGCTAAGATTTAATAATTCTGGCAATTCTTTTGGCAGTATTATTTCTTCAAGTTCTTTACATTGATCAAATGTCGCATACATTGTTGTTAGTTTAGGCATCTCTATTGGTAATGATATTTCAGTAAGATTATTACAACCTTTCATACTCCAATATAAACTGCCAAGATTAGGTGCATTACTTGGGAATATAATTTTTGTAATATTACTACAATTTTCAAATGCATTGCTTAAAGTTGTCAATTCTGGCATATC
>JBOFSX010000082.1:0-2956 GCA_051651765.1 Anaeroplasmataceae bacterium
AAATAACAAACATAAGTAAGAGTACATTAATTAGAGAAAATAATAAAAGAAAAGCCGATTTAATAATAAAAAGTTAATGTAAATTTGAACAATATATATTACTACAAAGGTATATATACCAATAGAATTACGATTAAAACCATATACTAGATATGTTAATTTAGTATTTGAGTAGAATTAATTAATGTAATTGAAGTATATTTAAATGTAATTTTAATTACATAAATTAAAATTTTAAAAAGTTCAAATACAACACATAATTAGTAGATAAATTTATCTATATATTTATTGACTAATTATCTATTTAAGTATAGACTATTATTAAATATTTATAAAAAGAGGTGATTATATGTTAAATAGTTTACCTATGAGTAGTGTTATAGATTCAATGATTCCTATTTCTAGATTCAATAAAGGTGAAGCTAATAAAATATTTGATGAAGTAGCTAGTTCTGGTTATAAAATTGTTGTGAAAAACAATAAACCAGCATGCATCTTGATAGATCCTTTAGAATATAAAAAAATGATTGAAATAATTGAGGACTATAAATTAGCAACATTAGCAGAGCAACGTATGTCAAATTCTAAAAATTCCAACTGGATTTCAGATGAAGATGTATGGAAAGAATTTAATATAACAGAAAATGATTTAGACTTATCTGAAGATGTGGAGATTGAATAATGGATTGGAAACTTGAATGGTTGGAAGAAGCCAAAAATGACTTAAAATATCTAGATAATTCTCAACTAATACAGGTGAGAAAAGCTATTAAAAAGGTTTCTGAAAATCCATTACCTAATTCTGAAGGTGGTTATGGTAAACCTCTTGGTAATAAGTCTGGTACTAATCTTAGTGGGTTTTTGAAAATAAAATTATTAAGATTAGGTATAAGAATAGTTTATCGTATTATTAAAGAACAGGGAGTAATGAAGATAATTGTGGTTTCAGTTCGAGAAGATGGTGCAGTTTATGAAGTTGCAATGGATAGAGTAGGAAAAGATGATTAGTATAAAAAAGATACTATGTAGTTATTGAAATGACTACACAGTATCTTTTTTTGTTGCAATAAATTAGCTAACTTTATTAAAGTTAATTATCTATAAAGAGCTTAAAATCGTTGATTTTCATATATTCGTTAAAAGAATAATTTAGTGAAATAAGGTTAAGTATCAGAATGAAGAAAAGCTCCAATAGCGAATATAAATAAAGAAATAAAGAATAAAAAATTAAAGTTATAAGTCATGTATATGGTTAAGGATATTCCTAAAAGACCTACAGACATAAGACCAAATTTTAAAGTAGCACGACTATTTTTTTTAAGAAACCCTCTTACTGTAAAAATAATAAAGCTTAGTAAAAAAAAAGATGTAATTAATATTTCCAAAATTAACACTCCTTTACATAAAAACGTTTGCAGAAGAAGAAAAAATACGTTATAATTACAAATAATAACACATTTACACAAAAAATCAATAATAGGAGTGGATGAAATGAAGAAATCTATAAGTATTTTATTGGTAACAGTTATTTTAACTTCAAATTCAATTGGAGTTAAAGCATTTGCAAGTGAAAACGTAAAGGAAAAAACAAATATTACATCACCAGTTTCAAATCTTGACCAATTAGATCCATATAATGATCCATTTGCAAATTTGACTATAAGCAGAGGTTTGCAAAGTAGAATGATACAGACTATGACAGGTTCTTATGTAAATGCACCTAATGGTGGTCAATGGATATATTCAAGCGGAGGATTAGGTACTGCTCAAAATGGAAATATAAATTTTGATAGACTAGTGTATTTAACAAAGCAAGATGTTGCAAATATTTTAGCAACTAGATATAATACAGGTTTTTGGGACAAGGTATTGACCCTGTCAGGTTCAGGTGTTGCATCAGGAGTTAAAAATTATGTTGCAACCTCATACGGAGCAGGAACAGCTGCAACTTTCCAAAAATTCTTAGGAGTTGCAGGAGCATATTGGACACTTTTTGAAGTAGTTAAGGCTGTAAGTGAAGAAACAAATTTTGGATTATTAAAACAAGCAAATGATAATGGACGAGGTGTTATTTATGAGTATGCAAAGCAAAGTTATCAAGGATATTGGTATAAAGTACAATCTAAAGTTCAATGGACAACGTATCCAAGCGCACCAATTCCATCATCAACATATGGTAGAGGAACATTTTATTCAAATTAAGAAGTTAATCTAAAAAATAGCTATATAACATACTTAGTAAGTAACGATAAAATAATAATATTATTAATGATAACGTTTAGTTTTATGAGATTAGGATAGCCAATGATAATGTGGTCATTGGCTTTTTATAATTATTAAAATAGAGTAATTATCTAATTTCTTCTATAAACTTTTCAATATATTCAAAGTATGATTTAAATTTTAGTAGATAATTCAATATTATCAATTACCATGCTTTCGATAATAGCCCATATCTGAATTAATTTCCTAGTACGAGCTTTTCTTTCTCTTTTTCTCTTTTTTTCTAGCAAGTATGGCTTATTTTTGAGACTTTAGTTTGGACTTTTTAATAAAAGTACATATTAATAAAAAGAATTTTATTAATAGATTAGTCCTAAGTTACCAGTATTTACGCATACGAAATAGGTGCTAAAAATGATATAATATATATGTAAATAAAGTTGATAATACAAATATAAATAAAGATTTATTTGTTACATATTCTTTTAAAGCCTAAAGTCTTTAAAAGACAAGTTCTAGCCACAGGAATGAATTCCTGTGGCTAGAATAACTTATTTTCCAACTTGTAATTTCGGGGAAACCCCTACATTACCAATGCACAAATTTTTGCAGGGCAAAAACGAGGCAATTAGAAATTGCTTTGTGCATTGTCGTTGTAAAATAAGTTATGACCTAAAGAAAAAAGTTAAATCTGAGGTGTTATATGGGAACGTTAATTAATAATCATTTGAAG
>JBOFSX010000083.1:0-8226 GCA_051651765.1 Anaeroplasmataceae bacterium
AAGAAATTTTTAAACTTGATAATCATTTTATTTATACATATAAATTTTTACGCTCTAAACTTCTTATTATTAAAAAAATGTGAAAAAAGAAAATTAGCAATAAAGACATCAAATTTATAATGAAATTAAAATAAAAAACATAACAATAAAATAATGACTATAAATGAAGGAAATATATTAAAAAAGAAAAAGTTTTAAATCTTTCAATTTATATATCATAAATTAAAACTAATGATTTAAGTACTTGCTTTTACTAACAATACCTTTTCATATTTAGCACTAAAAAATTAATTTGTACAAATAATCAACATAGATCATTAAACATTTATAAAGTCAATAAAAAATGATTTGATAAAATCAAATCATTAGAAATATATAGACTTTAGATAATTTCAAAAAAATTAATTTGATTTATTAATAATATCAAGTTTTTTTCTTTTTTTCTCTTTAATTAGCATAGCAGATAGAGCGCCTAATACTAATGAAAGAATAAAAGAAAAAATAAAGATAAATATAATATTAATACCTCCAGTTAAAGTAATTACTGAAGAATTAAAGTAATCTATATATGTGTTATCATCATTTAAAAAATCAATAATATCAGATAATTCTTTTGTTTTAGATATAATATTATTTTCAATCTGGTTAAATTCATTGATAAAATCAAGAGGGATTTCCGTACCTTCAACGTAGTTTTCTAATTTGTTACTAATTGTTCTAATGCTATTTTCAATTGTCTCGTTTTTTGCATAAAGTTCATCAATTTCATTGATTAACTTAATAATCTCATCACTAACATCATCACCAGAACCTGTATTTGAAACAGAGCCAAGAACTTTAATTAAGTGATCAATTTTATTTAAATTAACTTTTTTTTGATTATTCAAACTTATCAATTGTTCGTTTGCATATTTTTCATATTCATTGTAATTAACTATATATCCATTAGTCTCTACAGTAGTTATTAGATTTTTAATAATATTGTTTCCAAAAAGTATATCTAGCTCCGAAATATACGTTGAAATGTTCTTATCAGCGTCAACGCTTATATCTCCTAACTTTAACTTTAAGTTTAGTAACTCACTTCTCAAAGATAAGTATTGATTATAATAACATTGAAGTTTTTCATCGTATTGTATAAATAGATCTGATTGCTTAATAAAAGTATCACGTTTAGTAGTATTTAGAACATTAACAGCAATTCCTCTTTGTAGATTTAATAAATCAATCATAAAATCTCTTGCTAGATCAGTATTACGAAAATAACTGGCTTTAATTGAAAGAGTATATTCTGCACCATCTAATATGTAATTACCTAAAGAATCATATTTATAATTATTTATGATTTCTATATCATTATTATTCAACATTTTATTAATATTAATTTTGTTGTATTTTGAATTTGAATTGTGAACTGTATTCAAAGAATCACGAGAAACAAACGATCTATAATTAAACTGTTGTCCATTTGGGTAGTTCGATATTTCCTTTTCTCCTACCACAATATAATCGAAGTCAATAGAATATTTTTCGGAATTATCAGATACAGCATACTTTAAAACAAGTGTAATTATTAAAAATAAAACTAAGCTAACTATAAAAAATATAATTTTGTTTGCCCATATTTTCTTAAAAATATCTACAATTGAAAAATTACTTTCATCAATAATAGCTATTTCGTCTGTTTTTTTATTATAATTTTGAACTTCATTTTTTGACATTGTATACCTCCATTTTAATAATTATATCATATCATATTTAATTTAAAAAACCTATTTTATCATTTATCAAATAATTTTTATTCAACAAGCCTATTCCCATTACAATATAGATATTCAAAGCTGTAGGAACGAGCCAAAATCCACCGTCAAAAAATGACGTCACAATATATACTAGCAAAGCTATTTTCGTAACATAACTAAACATTTTGAAATTATAGAAGAATAGAAAAAACCAAACTAAAAATCCAATAGAACCGTACCAAATAAATATTGTAATTGGTAACATCTCATAGGTACCACTACTCGGTATAAAACCTTCAAATCCAAATAAAAAAGACACTGGGACTTTCCAATCTATAACAACAGCACTTAACATTTCTGATATGTTGTCAAACCTACCATTCATCCCTAAAATTGTATCAATTGATGCGCCAAACAATCTTTCATTAAGTGATGGAATAAAGTATATGAATCCTATAGCACATATAAGCGCTATCATAAATACTAACGTGTGTAAAGCTAAATTTCTTATTGATTTGGGTTTTTTTGAAAAATATATAAAAACCGAATATATAAACAATCCTATCCAAGCAGACCTTGACATACTAAACAATATGACTAATGACGTTAAAGCGAAAAAGATTAGAGAAATTAATTTCCCTTTATGGTAGAAATAAGAATGAACAATAGGTAAGAATATTAATAAATTAATACCAAGCAAGTTACCATTTTGATATGTACCAACAAGCTTACTTCCTGTAGATATAGTATTGTGTTTTTCTAAATACCACTGAGGACCAAATTCCATATAATCAGAGAGATTTACTGTAATTCCAGGGATACAAGTTTTTTCAATGCCAAACAAAAGTTGGATTAAACAATATATAATTAGTACTACAAAGCTACCACTTATAACTCGTATTAATTTTGGCAAATCATCCTTAGTAAAAATTTTGGTAATTATAATTATTACTATAGGATATACTACCAGAGGAATAATTCTAGAAAAAAAATCTGCTAGACTAATTGATCCGACAATAAAAGAGTATGATACTCTAATAGAAAAAAAAACTGATACAAATAGAATGACTATATCATACTTTGAAAATTTCTTATAATTAATAACAAATAACGATGAAATAATAAAGATTCCAAATAAAACATTTCCTAAAGTTATTGGGATGCCATACAATTTAATACCAGATTTTGGAATTACAATTGTTACAACAAGAGCAACAATGAATAAATATTTAACAAAACTTTTTATTTTCATGTTTTTCACATCCTCAGCAACAATTCTACGTATAATAAATTCAATTATAAATAATTCAAAGTATAATAGATTCAAAATCACTATATTTTATCATAAAATAGTAATACCCTAAAATATACTGTCTAAATTTTAAATCATAAAAATAATTGTTATTATCATTGAAAATATAAATGTTCTAAGTAATATCGTATATTTATTTAATAATAACACAATTAATAATTATAAAATACATTAAGTTCATAAAATTATAGCTAACAATTGTAATAATTTACATACTTAATATAAAAATATATTTTATTTCTAGTTTGTATCATATCATATACAACTCCATATAAGTCATTTCAAAGGTGATCATATAAAAAATTTATACAACTTAAAACAACTAAACTAATACCGAAAAAAAGTATATAAGCAAAAATATACCAAGTACAATACGATAATATCCAAAAGCTTTAAAATCATATTTTTTAATAAACTTCAATAAGAACTTAATTACAATAATGCTTACAACAAATGCTGTAATACATCCTACAAGCAAAATACCTATCTCATATCCACTCGGAAAACCAAATTCCATTAAGTATTTAAATCCTTTTAATAAAGATGCTCCTAACATTACTGGTATTGATAAAAAGAAACTAAACTCTATAGATACTGTTCTGTTAAATCCAATTAACATCGCACCTAATATTGTAACACCAGATCTAGATGTACCTGGTATTAATGCAAGTAATTGAATCATACCAATTATTAATGCTGTTTTCCATGTAATACTTTTAAGATCATTTACTTTAAATTCTCTTTTTTTATTGAACACTTCTATTACAATAAATAAAATACCATACACAATCAACATTAAAGCAACTGTAATAAAATTATAAAAATATTCATTTATTAAATCATCAAGAAATAATCCAATAATTGCTGCGGGAACGCATGCAATTAAAACATTAACCCACAATTTCCATGTAGCAACTTTTTCTTCTTTTGTTTTACCAAATCCAAACGGACAGAGCTTCTTAAAAAATAATAAAATTACAGCAATAATTGCACCTAGTTGAATTACAACTAAAAATAACTCAAAAAATTGTTCCGATATATTCAAATCAAACCACTCTCTAAGTAAGATTAAGTGACCTGTACTTGATATAGGTAACCATTCTGTTAACCCTTCAACAATCCCATATATAAAACTATAAAACCATTCCATTTTATCACCTTCTTCATTATTAATATTTAACTTAACTATAAGTTAATATTTTATTATTTTTAATGGTTGAATTTGAATTAGAAAGTATAGGTAACGTTAGTAAAATTGGTTCTATTCTATAGTTAAAAAATATATCTAAATATCAATCGGTTAAAAAGAACAAATTAATTTTTGCAAAACCTTTTGCTTTCAAACAAACTATTACTCTCACAAAAAAATACAAATAATTTATAAAAAAAATAATACACTAAGTTGCCATGGTATAACACTAATAATAAAAAAAAATAATGTTTAACTTTATAATATTGATTAAATAATGTTTTTAAAACCAAAATTAAAAAAGTAATACTATTATTTCAAACTACTTTGCACCATCACTTTTAAAAACACCAATAACAGTATGAAATAAGATTCTAATATCTAAGAATATACCTCTTTTTACAGTATAATATAATTCCATTTTCATTCTATCATCATATGAGATATCGCTTCTACCGTGACTTGCCCAGTAACCAGTAAGTCCTGGTTTAACTTTTGTAAGTAGTTGTATATTATCTTTGTATCTTAAAAGTTCTTCTTCTAAAATTGGTCTCCAACCTACAACAGACATTTGACCCAAAAGAATATTAAATAATTGTGGAAGTTCATCCAACGATGTTTTTCTTAAGATTTTACCTAAACCTGTAACTCTAGGATCGTTAGTTACTTTAAAATCTCTTTTGTATTCCTCAAGTTGTTCTTTTGATAGAATTTCTTCTAAAGGTCTATTATCTTTTTTCATACTTGTAAATTTATAAACCTTAAATTTCTTTCCATGTAGACCTACACGAGTATGAGAGTAAAATGCTGAAGATCTATATAAACACCAAATTAAGAAAGGGATTAATATAAAAAGCCAAGACAATAAAACAATAACAATAACCGAAGAAAATATATCAAATAATCTTTTTAAAAAAGAAAACAATGGTTTTTTTCGATACATCGATATATCATAATTCATTGATAAAGATTCAATTACTGATTTCCTCATATTTATATAACCTTTCTTTTTTTTTACAAAGCATGTTTAATTATAACATAATAGGTCATCAAATTTAATATAAAAATTAAAACTTTATTATAATAATTTAAGCTTAAATTACTGAATTTTAATATTAAATTTAGTATCTATTCATTTATAATAGTAAAATAATTAAAATATAGATTGTAAAAAAAAACAATTTTAAAATTCATTTTTTGCATAAATCGACAGTTGAATATTCATCATTTCAATGACAGCACTTTCAAAATTATATTCAAATTCATATTCTAGATCTGTTATGGTATTTTTTATATCAGCTGTTAAATTCATAGCTTGATTAGAATAATAAGGTAGTTTACCAAAACTATAGCTAGCATTTGGATTAACAATATTTATTAATTCAAGTAGATATTCTTTTAATGTTCTATTATCATTCGAAGCAACATTATATATACTATTATTTTTACCTTTTATAGCACATAAATAAAGAATATTTGCTACATCCTTAGAATAAATGTAGTTCCATATTTGATTGCCTTCAGTAAATTCACATTCAGTATTATTTCTCAATTTATTTATAGTGGATTTAATCAAAGTATATTCTCTATCATCTGGACTAAACATACTAAATATTCTACACCATATATGTTTAATATTATATTTGTTACATAAAACTCGTGATAAATAACTAGCCGATAGTTTTGCTGCACTATAGAAGTTTTGTGGATCACAATATGAATAAGGTTTTTTTTCAATATCTGAGTTACCATATTCAGCTTGAGAACCTGTACATATAAAAACATCACACTTTAATGCTTTAGCTAGTTCTACAGCATCTAAAGTGTATTTAATATTATCAAATTGTAATTTATAGTTATCTCTTGATTCACCGTAAGTCCCATCCCATGCTAAGTGATAAAAATAATCAATTTTAAAATTAATTATTTTATCTAAACTTAGTAAATTATTCAAATCACATTCTACAATATTTATATTATATTTATTTAATTTATTAATTCCTGGTGAGTTTTCTCTACATATAGCAAATATTTCAATATTTTCATTAAGTAATTTTTGAATTAAAGCATGTCCTACCGCACCAGTAGGTCCTGTTATTACTGCTTTCATATACTCACCATCCTTATTTTATTTTGAAATTCCCATAATTTTTTCAATAATTTTTTCATCTAAATGAGGGGCTAGATCTTCTAATGGAGCAGAAACCATACTACCGTTCGCTAATTTTTTAGAAGAAGCTTTTGGTTCAAAATATTGAACTTTATCAATCATAACTTCACAAATTTGTAGTTCATCATTCAAAAATTCATTATCTAGATATTGACAAAAATCATCATTATTATTACATCTGATAAATTTAATGTCATATGCATAAGCTATCTTTAATAAGTCAGGAAAGCTTAAATCAAATGAATCACTACCTACACCACATAAAGTTTCATTTTTAAAAAAATTAGATTGTGATTGTCTAATAGAATGATATCCATCGTTATTTAGTACAATAATCTTTATTGGTAATTTATGATGTCTAATTGTTTGTAATTCTTGAAGATTCATTTGAATAGAACCGTCGCCTGTTAAACAAATTATACTTTTTTTATCGTTAGCAATACAAGCGCCAAAAGCAGCAGGTAAATCATAACCCATAGTAGCAATAGCAGAATTAACTATAAATCTACTATTATTTTTAATTTGATAAGCATTACCACCAACAACACAAGCCGTTCCATTTCCTGAAACTAATACATCATTATCTTTTGCTTTTTTTGATAACATATCAATAACCGCATATGCGTTAGCCAAAACTTTTTGTTCGTAATGTTTTTTAGTAACTACTGGAAATTCATTTATCCATTCTTTACATTTACCAATCCAATTAGAATCTTTAAATATTATACCATTTACAGTTCTATTTAATTCATTTATTAAATAATGAACATCAGCATTTATTTTATAATCAATATGTAAACTTGGTTTATTCATTTCATCTTTATCAATATCTACCATAATGATTTTGGCCTTTGGGGCCCATGATTTGTAATTAAATCCAGTTTGTCTAATACTTAATCTACAACCAAGTGAAATAATTAAATCACTATTTTGAACTGCAAAGTTACCTGGTCTATCACCAAAATTACCAGGTCTTCCCGCGTATAATTTATGAGTATTACTAATTACATCTGTAGAATTCCATGCTGTTACCACTGGAACATTTAACTTCTCAATTAATTCATGAAAAGTATTAAATGAATTAGATGTTCTAATTGCACTACCGGCATAAATTAGAGGTCTTTTAGATTTTTTTATACAATCTAAAATATAATTAATGTCTTCGATTTTAATTTTAGAAAACAAATCTTCTTCAGGTGTATAACCTTTCAGTTCATCTTCTTCTATAAAAGATGATTGAATATCACCAGGAATATCAATCCATGTAGGACCCTTACGTCCACTATTAGCTAGATATATAGCCTTTTCTAAACAATATTTTATATCTTCTTTTTTTGTCACTAGAACAGAATATTTCGTCATGGTTTTAACCGTATCCACAATATTAAATTCTTGGTCTCCCATAGATCTTATGTTAAGTCCACTTGATTTAGAATACGAATCTAGTCTAACTTGACCAGAGATAATTATCATAGGTAAAGAATCTAAGTAAGCACCGGCAACACCTGTTAATGCATTAATCCCACCTGGTCCGGTAGTAAGGCATAATGCTGCTGTTTTATTATTTATTCTGCAATAACCTTCAGCCGCAATTGCACAAGCTTGTTCATGATGATTATAATAAACCTTCATACCTAGCGTGTGACCAAAAGAATAATTTAGATTCATGGCACCACCGCCAACAACACTGAATGTAGTGTCAATTTTATTGTCTAACAACTTTTTTACAACATAATCCGAAACTTTAATTTTCATTTAAACCACCATAAATTATTTTTGTATGTACAATTAGCTACATAATCAATATAAGCAT
>JBOFSX010000084.1:0-9956 GCA_051651765.1 Anaeroplasmataceae bacterium
TTCTGAATTAACTTATCAACTGATCGAACAAGTATCTGGTAGATCGGGTAGAAGTGAACTTGCAGGTGAAGTAGTTATTCAAACATATAATCCTGATCATTACGCTATTATTAATGCTAATGAACATAATTATTCAGAATTTTATAAAAGAGAAATTAAAACTAGAAAAATTATGAAAAACCCTCCATTTGTTGATAGGATAGAATTAATGGTTTCGTCTGACAAAAAGTTAAATTCATACACTGTTATTAATGAAATTAAAAAAGTACTTTCTAATAACTCGAGTGATGAAATAATAATTCTTGGACCTTCTGAAGCTTCCATTTTTAAAATAGATAATAAATATAGATATGTGATTACTATTAAATTTACTAATGAGATTAGTAATGATATAATAGAAAAAGTGTTTAATCAATACGCTAATAGAAAAGATATTAGCTTATCTATTCAAAGGATGTGATGTTTGTGAAAATTATATATATGGGAACACCTTCATTTAGTGTTAAAATATTAGAGAGTTTAAACGAAAAATATGAAGTAGTTATGGTTGTTACTCAACCAGATAAAATTACTGGAAGAAAAAAAGAGTTGATGTTTTCTCCTGTAAAAAAAAGAGCGTTGGAATTAGGTATTAATGTATTTCAGCCTATAAATATAAGAAAAGAATTTGATATAATAAAAGCTTGTAATGCTGATATTTTGGTTACTGCTGCATACGGACAAATATTACCATTAGAGCTGCTTAATTCTTTTAAAAAGTGTATTAATGTACATGCATCATTACTTCCTCAATATAGAGGTGGTGCACCTATTCAAAGATCTATTATGAATGGTGATTTAGTCACAGGGATTTCTATAATAGAAATGGTTGAAAAAATGGATGCTGGAAAAATATTTGCCCAAAAAGATATTGAAATTGATCCTAGTATTAATAGCGACAATTTATTTGCATTATTAAGTAATGTAGGCAATGATTTATTACTAGATGTAATTGATGATATTTACAATAATAAGTTATTAGGAGTTCCTCAAGATGAATCTAAAGTAACTTTTGCTAAAAATATTAAAAGAGAAGAAGAAAAGATAAACTTTAACCTAACTTCTCAAGAAGTACATAATCAAATTCGAGGTCTATCTACAAATCCTGGAGCATTCTTTATTATTAATGAAGAAGTTATCAAGGTTTATGAGTCTAAAATAGTTGATGAATATGGTCAAGATCAATTACCAGGAACTATACTTTGTATTAAGGGTGAGTTGATTATTAAAACAAAAGATAAAGCCATTTCACTTACTTCAATCAAACCAAGTGGCAAAAAAACAATGTTAACAAGAGATTTTTTAAATGGTCAAAAATTATTAAAACTTAATGACGTATGTAGTTAGGTAAAGGGGTATGATTAGTTGAGCACTAAAAAAAAATTAAACATAAAATTAAAAACAAAGAAATTTATAGATGATAATTTTGGATTTGAAAACAAAGTTGATATATCAGATGAATGCGCAGTTTTATACAGAAGAAATATTGTCATTAAAAATGTTATATTTCTTTCCAATGTTATCTATACTGTAATTTTAATGATACTTTCCTTTGGAGAAACTTCAAACTGGGTTTTAACCATTATTTTGTTTCCCATTACATTTATAATAAATAGTACATTAAAAAAATTAATATCTTCTGATCCTGAAAACATAACCAAGCAGACAATAGCAATGTATTTTGCGTGTTTTTATATGTTTGCATCAGCGGTTCTTATTTATTTTAAATTAAAAACGGGTAGTCAATTAGTATTTAGAGAAACTGGCTATATCTTAATTTACTACGCACTAATTGTTGTAGCTCTTTACCAAGACTCTAAAATGCTAAAAACCGTAGCAAAATGGGTTTTAGCACTAGTTACATTATTACATTTTACTATCACGTACAATATTATTGGAAAAGATTATGCCACAGACTTGTGGGGTATGATTAAAGGATTTTTTAGCTCTCCTGAAGTAAAAGATATACTCTTGAGAACAATCTTACTAATTGCATTTATGTGTGTTTTAACCATAACGGTTTCAATTGCTGAATATATGCAAGAAGAAAGAAAAAAAGAACTTGTTAAGAGAAAAAGAGTTCAAGATGATTTTAGTGAAACAGTTAGAGAAATGTTCGATGTTTCATTAAGCTCAGAACAAATTCCTGAGTCTGAAAAAGAACAGTCAGATCTTTTATATGAAATGTGTGAAAGGTTAGCTTCCATAGTGGGTCTTAATCCTACAGATGCTAAAATAGTAGCTGAATACTCTAATATTCACTTATCTAAACATGTAGATTTAAATCTTGAAGGAATTTATGGTGATGATCAATTTGAGAAATTGAGAGTTCAAACAATTTTAGGAAATAAAATTATTAAAAGACTAGAACTTAGACGTAAATCTTCAGTTTTAACTAGAGTACACTTTGAAAACTATCACGATGAAAATTTTATATATCTAAATAAAAATCATCAATATGATATGCAATTTCAAATAATTTTATTATGCGAAATTTATTTGAATTTAAGAATACCTTTAACATACAAAAGAGCAGTAAGTCACGATAAATCTATAGATTTTATAAAAGAGAATTTCGAACCATATTTTGATCATGCTCTCTTCAATAGATTTATGAAACTTAATAAAGAATTTAATGAATTATTTGAGAAATTTAACTAAGGAGATATTATGAAAAAGAAAAGTTATATTACAAACGGGGTTTGTGCAAGAGAAATATCATTCGACTACAAAGATGGAAAAATATATAATTTAGAATTTGCAGGAGGATGTAATGGTAACTTAAAAGCATTATCAATGCTTATAGAAGGAAAAAATATGAAAGAGATTGCTGATACTTTGGAAGGTAACAAGTGTAATAATAGAGATACATCTTGTGCAGATCAATTAGTTAAAGCTATAAGAGAGGTTATATAATTATGAATTATTTTTTTACGAGTGAATCAGTAACAGAAGGACATCCAGATAAGATTTGTGATCAAATTAGTGATGCAGTATTAGATAATATTTTATCTAAAGACAAAAATGCAAGAGTAGCTTGCGAAACTATAGTAACTACTGGGTTATGTATGGTTTTTGGTGAAATATCTACTAATGTGTCTTATGATATTCAAAAAATAGTAAGAGACGTTGTAAGAGAAATTGGTTATACAAGAGGTAAATTCGGTTTTGATGCTGATAATTTAAGTGTTCTTACATCTATAGATCCTCAATCACCAGATATAGCTGTAGGTGTTAATGAGAGCGCTGATAAAAAACAAGGTGCTGGTGATCAAGGAATAATGTTTGGTTATGCTGTTGATGAAACAGAAGAACTTATGCCATTACCAATAACATTAGCTCACAAGTTAGCTAAAAGATTAAGTTATGTAAGAAAAAACAATATTCTTTCTTGTCTTAGACCAGACGGTAAAACTCAAGTAACAGTTGAATATGAAAATAATAAAGTGAAAAGAATTGATACTATATTAATATCAACACAACATGATCCTTTAATTCCTCAAAAAGAATTAAAAGCATTAGTTAAGAAATATGTTTTAGATGAAATTATTCCACAAAATCTTATTGATGAAAATACCAAATTTTTATTCAATCCAACAGGAATATTTGTTGTGGGTGGCCCACAAGGTGATTCTGGGTTAACGGGTAGAAAAATAATTGTTGATACATATGGTGGAAGTGCTGCTCATGGTGGTGGTGCGTTTAGTGGAAAAGATCCTTCTAAAGTTGATAGAAGTGCTTGTTATATGGCAAGATACTTGGCTAAGAATATTGTTGCAAGTAAAATTGCTTCTAAGTGCCAAATACAATTATCATATGCGATAGGTGTTAGTGAACCAACAAGTATATTTATCGATACATACAATACAGCGAAAGTGGATGATTCTTTAATACTAGATGCTATTAAAAAGAATTTTGATTTATCACCAAGTGGTATTATTAAAAAACTTGATTTACTACAACCAATTTATTTTAAAACAGCTGCTTACGGGCATTTTGGAAGAAATGATGTTCCGTGGGAAAAAACAGATATGGTAGATATTTTCAAAAAATTAATTAAGTAATTAGTAATTTAAACACTATCTTATATATATATTTCATGAGGTGATATATATTGAAAAAGATAGTGTTTTTATTTTTATGTTTTCTTGTTGCTTTCACAGTCAATAATTTACTAAGTGAAGTTGAAGCAGGTAATACGTACGATACTTTTTCGCAAATTGAAATTTCAAGTGGGAGAATGATTAAATATTATTCCAATGAAGAATTGGCAGAATACAACCAAAAAGTATCCAAGAGAAAATGGATGGGTTGGAATATTGAGTATATAAATACAAGTGTAAAATGCAATTTTGTGAGCGAGACTGTATTTAGTATTTATAACTCTGGAACTACACCTATAAAATATGAATTAACCAAAGTGACAACTAAAATGAAAAAAACATCAATTACTGTGCAAGGGAAAATAGGATTTACTATAAAAGGTGAAATTAAAAAATTTAAAGGTGGACTTGATGCTGAGCTAAAAATTGATTATGCAATGGCTGAACAAGTGGATGTGAAGATGACTGAAAAATTTGAAATAGTAGTAGACCCTAATACACAATTATCAGTCTATTTAGAAGGAAATGGATTTTTAACAAACGGAGTATGTAAAAAATATGAATATTGGATAACTGTAGAAAAAGGAACCTTTGAATATTTTACTGTTGCTGATTTATATTTAAATATTAGAAAGGAAAAAATATAGTTGAAAAAGATTAATTATTTTATATTTTTTTTACTTGCTACTTTGTTAATCATATTTAGTTTTACCTTAGTCTTAAACAAAGAAGAAGTTAGTGATATATTCGTATTAAAACAAGATTATGTATTAAATTATGAAAAAGATGAAGTGTTTCAAGTTTATCTTTATTCTAATAGTAAGTTAGATTATTTATTTAGTGATTATTATAACGAGTACAGTATTCATTCTGATAGCAAAGATATATACATGAAAGTTTATTTTAAAGATTTTTACTATGATGGTATTAAATATAAAGTTAATTTTTATATTCCTGATATAGGAAATAAACTATATATAGAAGATTGTAAAATGACGATTATTAACCAAAATTTTAAATATGAATTTCAAATAGGTAATATTAGTATTGAATACAATAAAGGTGAATATTATCCTAATAATAATTTCATCTATAGATTTGATTATGTTGATAATAGACTAAATAGATTAATCAATATTGAAGTAATGGATGATAATATAACTCTTGCTTTTCCACCAAATATTCGATATTTAAAAGATGGTAATGTATATAATTTGTATTATGATTACGTAGTAACAGGGATATATTTGAATATTATCTTTTTTGATGAAAAATTAATTACCTTTTATCGTATATTTGATTTAAATTTTATTAAAGAAGATTATGTTTCATACATTGGTTTGGTACTAAAGTATGCTTGAGATAAATAATCTATCTTATAATTATAGAAAAAAAATGATTTTCAACTCTCTTACAGTCCGATTTGAAAAAGGCATTAATGTTATTAAAGGAGAAAATGGTTCTGGTAAAACTACGTTATTAAATCTAATTTCTAAAAGAATAAAACATAAAACTATTAATCATAATATGAAAATGTCTGTATTTTTTGATTTTAAACTTAATAATATATTTATTAAATCGTTTGATTATCTTTATGAACTGGTGAGCATTGATTTTAAGAGTAAGATTAATAATGTTATGATTGATCTAAATATACCTAATTGTAGAATTAATTTTTTGTCAAAAGGGAATAAAACAAAACTAAATCTATTAATCACTCTATTTTCTAATTTTGACTTATTGATATTAGATGAACCATTTGATGGATTAGATATAAAATCTGTTAACTATTTTAAAAAGTACATTATTAAAAACTTAGAAGATAAAATAATTATAATTGTTGATCACTCTAATAATCTTGATAAAAATGCTGTGAATATTTTTGAAATAGAAGAGTTAAAATTATGCGAAAAATAGGTTCGAAGAAATTTTATGAAGTTTTTAACTATAATCAATCTTATTTTATAGTGTTAATATTTTTAATATTTTTAAACATAACATTTTGCTTATTTATATTTATCCCAATTGATAATGAAAAAATTATATCAAATATTGATTTGTATATATTAAATATAAATTCACAATATTATCTAGTTAGCTCTGTAATACTAATTTTTTTTATTGTAATAACTGAATTTTCAAATCAAATGATATATAAAGATCATTTAGATTATCAATTATGTTTGAAATGTAATTATAAAATGATCTATTTTACTAAATTGAAATCAAAACTCATATATCCTTTATGCTTATTACTCATAAATTACTTGTGTTTCTTAATTTTTAAAGGATTTATTGTTAATTCAACAATTTCTTACTTTGAATTGATTATATTTATAAATATGTTTCTTTATTTAGTTGATATAACACTAATTACTTTTTTATTTTCAACTTTATTTAAGTCTCCCTTCCTAATTTTAATTATGTTCCCATTATTTTTCTTATCAATTATAATAAACGAATCCAATCCAGTTTTTTCGAACTTGATTATAATTACGATACAAGAAGATTGCGAAATTTTCATAAATGTGTTTATTTATTTTTCTATTATCAAATTAGTGTTTTTACTTTTTTTTACAATGTTAGTATTTAAGAAAAAATACAAATGCTTATATAAAAAATAATAATTATATTATATAATGATAATGTAGGGATTAACTGTGGAACACAAATCAAATTGAATATATCTAAGAATTATTATGTGTGAATGCCTTAACAGGAATCCTAATTAATAATTAAGAGGATTAAAGTGTAGCCTTTAGTTCTCACATTTTCCCTACTTTATATAACATAACGACCATTTCTAAAATGGCTTTAAATAATTTTATATTTAATATATCTTTTTTAATATATATGTGATATAATCGATAGGTTATGTACAACCAACTATATGTTAGAAAGAGTGAAAAAAAATGGAAGAAAAAAAATTTATAGATTTAAATGTTGAAAACGATATTCTAAATGCGTTAAATGAATTAGAAATTTTCGAACCAACTGAAATACAAGTAGCAGCTATCCCCGTAATGTTAACAGGTGCAGATTTAATAGGTCAAGCACAAACAGGTACAGGTAAAACTTTCGCATACGGTATACCTACTATTATGAAAGTAGATGCTGAAAGCAAAGAAATTCAAGCGCTTATTTTATGTCCAACAAGAGAACTTTCTTTACAAGTTTCTAATGAGGTTTTAAAGCTTATTAAATACAAAAAAGACATTAAAATTGCTACTATATATGGTGGGGACTCTTATGAAAAGCAAAATAAGGCATTAAGAAGACATCCTCAAATTGTAATTGGTACGCCTGGACGTATTATTGATCATATGAATAGAAAAACTATCAACTTCAATAACTTAACAACACTTTGTTTAGATGAAGCTGATGAAATGTTAAAAATGGGATTTCAAGATTCTTTAGAAGCTATTTTAAGCCAAACACCTTCTTCTAGACAAACAGTGTTATTCAGTGCAACTATGCCTGATTTTATTAAAAAAGTTGCTAAGAAATATCAAAAATCACCTGAGCATATTATCATTAAGAAAAAAAGTTTAACTGTAGATAGAATTGATCAATCAGTTTACTACTGTAAAAGAGAAAGCAAACTAGATTTACTAATTCGTTTATTAGATTTAAATGCATTTAAAAGTTGTATAGTATTCGCTAATACAAAAAGTAAAGTTGATGAAATTGTTAGTTTGTTGCAAAAAAATGGATATAGTGTTGATGGTCTTCATGGAGACTTAAAACAAATGGTTAGAGATAGAGTTATGGGATCATTTCGTGCTGGTAACATCAATGTATTAGTTGCTACTGACGTTGCTGCAAGAGGTATTGATGTTTCCGGACTTGAATCAATTATCAATTTTGACTTACCTCAAGAAGATGAAGTATATGTTCATAGAATAGGTAGAACTGGTAGAGCTGGACTAAAAGGACAGTCTATTTCAATTGCTAGTTCAAGCGAAAAAAGAAAAGTTAAAGTTATCGAAGATTTTACTAAATCACAAATGGTTGTTAAAGATATTCCTAAGGTTGAAGAAATCAATGTTAGAATCTATAATAAATTATTTGATAAAATTATGCATAATTTAGATAATGATAATTCAGCAAATAAGATTTTATTTGACAAAATAGCTGAAAATAATTTAGATATTGATAAAGTTGTTAATGCTTTAATAGATATAAATTTAGTTAATTATAAAAAAACATATCATACTATTGAAGTTATTAGTGGTAAAAGAAGTTTTGAAGATAACGGTAGAAGAGGAAATTCTAGATCTGAAGGAAGAGATAGAGATAGAAACAGAGATAGAGATAGAGGAAGAGATAAAGATAGAGAAAAAGATAGTTCTAGATCTGATAGAAGACCAAGTTCTAAAAACTATGTTTATGCTAGACTTAATATAGGTAAAAAAGAATTATTAAGACCTCAAATTCTTTTAAGTACTTGTGAAAAATTAGCTGGTGTAAAAAAAGAAAACATCGGTGATATAATTATTAGAAAAAGTGGTACTACACTTGAAATTACTAAACAAGCATTTACTTTCTTAAAAAAACTAGAAGGTAAAACTTATCAAGGTACACCAATAAAAGTATTTAAAGCTGATTCTTTAGATGAATAATATAAAAACAACACTTATAGTGTTGTTTTTTTTATTATATAGTATAATTAAACAAGGTGATATTATGAGAATAAATGCAGGAAATTATAAGGGAAGAAAAATTAAAACAACCAACCTAGAAACTACTAGAGAGACATCAGATAAAGTTAGGCAGGCAATGTTTAATTTGATAGGACAGTACTTTAGTGGTGGAAATGCTTTAGATTTATTTGCAGGCTCAGGGGCGCTAGGGATAGAGTCAATAAGCAGAGGTATAAATAAATGTTATTTTAATGACAAAAATAAACAAGCTGTGAAAGTTATTGAAGAAAATATCAATATAGTTGGTTGTAACGATCAATCGATTGTTTTTAATAAAGATTTTGAGGAGTGTATTGATTTTATATCAAGTGTAAAATTCAGATTGGTTTTTTTAGACCCTCCGTATAGTATGATAAATATAGTAAATATAATTGACATATTTGATAAAAATAATATGATTGATGATAACGGAATAGTAGTGTGTGAAACATCTTCTGACACATCTTTGCCTGAAGTAATAGGTAGTCTAACAGTATTAAAACAAAGAAAGTATGGTATAAAAAAGATTACTATTTATAGCAAAAATATGTTATAATATATTGATAAAGAAGAGGATATTTATGAAAAAAAATAAAACAATTGTTATTGGTTGTGGTAGACTTGGATCTAGTATAGCCACTATGCTTTCTACTAAGGGAAAAAATGTTATTATGATTGATAAAGATTCAATATCATTTCGTAAATTAGCTGATGCTTTTAATGGTTATACAATTGAAGGCGATGCAACCGATGTTGAATTTTTATCTAAAGTCTATATTAAAGATGCAAGTTCAGTGATTATTGTTTCTGATAATGAAGATGCTAATATTTTTATTGCACATGTTTGTCAGTATATCTTTGATGTTGAAAATATATTTGCAAGAATATTTGATAGTAATAAAGCAAAACTTCTTGATCAATCAAGAGTGAGCTTAATTTGTCCATTTATCTTGTCAAGAAATGAGTTTGCTGATTTATATGACAAGCAAGTAGGTGATTTATAATGAAAGTATGTATTGTATCTGGTGAACATGAGGCAGACTTTATAATAAGTATGCTTAAAGAAAACAAAAGAAACAAAATTGTAGTTATAAATGAAGATCCTAAAGTTGCAAAGTACTTATCTGAACAG
>JBOFSX010000085.1:0-8606 GCA_051651765.1 Anaeroplasmataceae bacterium
TATCGCCTACTAATCTAACCTCTTTAGGAATTGTAATCGTTTTAAGATTAACACAGTTTTCAAAAGCACTAGTTTCAATAATTTCAATATTATTATCTTCTGAGAAAATAACATTTCTTAAATTATCTCTAGCTTCAAATGCTCTTTTACCTATTTTAGTTACAGGTTTACCTTTATATTCAGAAGGTATTTTAACCGTATCAATATTTCCAAATAATCTATCTATATAATATTCATCATTATCTACATCAAGTTTATAATCTAATCTTGGTATATTAACCCATAATAATACCACAACTAAAAAAGTAACGATAAAAATAACAAATACGTAATAAAGTTTATAATTTAAAAACATTTCATGAAGTCTTTTAAACATCTTTTACTATCCTTTCTAAGTCTTTTGGTAATATAGCTTCTAATTCTAGTTTTTTAAATGATATAGGGTGTTTAAAAGACAATTTAAAAGAGTGCAAGCAAACTCTTTTAATTGTTTTTATACTTCCACCATATAACTGATCTCCTAATAAAGGAAAACCTAGGTATTTCATATGAACTCTAATTTGATGAGTTCTTCCTGTTTTTAGTTCTAATTTAACAAAAGAATATTTATTTTTAATATAATTTATTACTTCATAATGAGTAATAGCTTTTTGTCCTGTTTGACTAACTCTTCTTCTTTGATTATGGTGTCTATCTTCACCAATTGGTTTATCGATAACACCTTTATCAGGTTTAATTAAACCGCTAGCAATAGCTAGGTATATTCTTGATATTTCATGAATAGATATAAGATAATTAATATAACTTGCACTAATTATATCTTTGGTAAATATTATTAAACCAGTTGTTTCAAAATCTAATCTATGCGCATATCTTACAGATATGTTTTGATTAGTGTTTTTATAATAATTAGCAACTCTGTTTACTAAAGTATTGTTTTTCTCTTTAGAATCAGGATGTATTAGTAAATTAACTGGTTTGTTTAAAACTAAAATATAATCATCTTCATAGATTATATCTATTAGTTTATCGTCTAAAGGTACATCTATTTCATCTTCATAAGTTAATGAAAGCACATCATCTTTTTTTATAATCTTTTCTATACTACATTTTGAATCATTTATTTTTATATCTAGTATACTATTAATTTTAGTTTTAGATAAATGATAAAAATTAAAGTATTCTCTGATTGTAATATTTTCTAATTCTTGTGGTATTTTATAGTTATAAGTTATCTTCATATTTTTTTGTCTTTTCCTTTAATGAATATACACAACCGCAATAATCTTGTCTGTATAATTCGTTTTCTTTTGCTAGTTTAATACTATTAAAATATCCATTATCTTTTTTAAAATCAGAATATAAATACTTCACATCACTCGTAGATAAGTTATTACCTATCTGATTAATCCATAAAGAATTTTTATGTGGGGAGATAGATAAAGTGGTTGAAAAATATTCAAATCCACAACTCTTTGCCTTTAAATAGGTTTTATTTAATCTAAGTTTATAACATTCATAACATCTTTTTGATTTTTCACCTAAGTTTTCATAACCTTTAATAGAATCATAAAAATCATTAGGGATTTGATCATCAAATAAAATCTTAATATTTAATTTATTTAAAACACTTATCTGTTCTTCTAATCTTCTTTCGTATTCAACAAGAGGATATATATTATCGTTTGAATAAAATACAGTAATATCAAAATAGTTGTTTAATAATTCTAAAACATGTGTACTACACGGGGCACAGCAGCTATGTAGTAAAAGTTTTGGCTTATAATCTAATTTATTTAAAAATTTTTTAAATTCTGTGTAATCTTTTATCATACTATTTGTTAAAAATAAACTTTTCATTATTAAACATTTTAGTAAGAATATAAACACCTATTACAACATAAACAAAGTTTGCAATAATAGTTATTATAAAATTACTTAAATCAAATGATAAAGAAAATAAACTAGATAAACAACTAACTGAGTTATAAACAGGTATTAAATATGTAAAACTATTACCACTTAAATTAAAGAACATTGATAACATACCTATTAATACAACGATTAACATAACTGGTATTGCAAACTGAGATGCTTCTTTTATACTTTTTGCAAATGTAGATACTATAGATAAAATAACAGTAAATAATAAAACTGTAGATATAATAACAGCAAATATTGCTATATAAGTACCAAATGAATAAACTTCAGATATATCAATACCTGAACCATATAAATTAGGTAAAGATAATAATAAACCTATAAAACTAGCTACAGATCCTACAAGCGATACAATACTTAGCCCAGCAACTTTACCTAGTACTAAATGAGTTCTTTTTATTGGTGTAATTAAGAGTGTTGCTATTGTTCCTCTTTCTTTTTCACCCGCTATAGATTCAGTTGTTGAAGCCATACATCCAGAAAATAATAATGTTATCAATAAAAACGGCATCATTAGTGACATTAGTGATAGTGTAGTTTCACTAGCAAGTGCTAGATCAAAAACATTATTAGAATGATTAATACTTATTTTATTAAATTTACTTTGTAGTACACCCGAACAATACTTATATATAAAGTCAGACTCTAAAAAAGATGAATTATAATACAAATCGACATTAGGTGCCTTTTCATCTACTAATGGGTCAAAATTAACCATATTATCATAAAAGTCTACTTCATAATTTATAATTAAATCTATTTCCTTATTTTCTAATCTAGCTTTAGCCTCATCTAAATCAATATATTCAGTATAAATATTAATAATTAAAGGATTAGTTTCAGATTGAAAAATTTTTTCTAATTCTTCTGGTTGGTTAAAAGCATAGACATTAAAAGAAGTGTTTATATCTATACCTTTTTGATTATTAGTAACAACTCCTAAAAGTGTATACGTAAAATAAATAACAATACCTGGCAATAAAAGAGAAATAATCATTCTTTTATCTGTAAATACTCTTCTTAATTCTTTTTTTAATATACTTAATATAGTTCTCATAGATCATCTACCTTAACAGAATTATATATATCAAAGAAAGTATCTTCTAAGGATTTTTCCTTACAAACATTTACTAACTTATCATCTATAATCATTTTTCCATCTATTATTATCCCTACTCTATCACACAACTTCTCTACTAAATCAAAAATATGTGTAGAAAGTATGATAGTTTTTCCTTCTTCTTTTAAAATATTTAAAAAATCTATAACTACTTTTGCTGTTAAAACATCTAAACCATTAGTAGGTTCGTCAAATATAATAAATTTAGGATCATGGCAAATAGAGATAACTAAAGATATTTTTTGTTTCATACCTGTAGATAAATCAGATATTCTTACTTCTCTAAATTTATCTATACCAAATTTAGAAAATAAATATTCTTTTCTTACATCACTATCTTCTTTACTTATATTATGAAGACTACTAAAAAAATCAAATAAATAGTTTGGTGTAAAAAATTCTTCAAGTTTTAACTCACTTGTTAGAAAACCTATTTTAGTTCTAACTTTTTCAGAATCTTGTAATGTATCAAATCCATCTATATATATACTACCTGAATCTTGTTTTATCAGCGTAGAAATCATTCTTAATGTAGTTGTTTTACCAGCCCCATTAGGACCTAAAAGACCATATATTTCACCTTCACAAACACTAAATGATAAATCATCAACAGCTTTTCTATATTTAATTTTATCTTTTTCAAGTTTTTGCTGTTTGCTTGAAAGTTTAAATGTTTTACTAATATTACTAACTTTTAATATTTCATTCACTATTCTTCTACCTCATTAACTAGAAATTCAGTTATTTCCGCTACATACATGTGATGAAAATCTTTTTTTGGATAAAATTTATTAATTAAACTTTTATCAATAAAATCACATTCATTAATTGTAGATTTATATAATTTTTTTAATTTAAAAACATAAGATGCTTCTTTTATGTAGTAAACATCATTATCTATATCGTACAAAGGTGTAAAACCTGATTCTATAAATTTATCTTGATCTTTTCCTGAAGTAGTACCAGCAATAGATAGAGAATTTTTATATTTAGGATTAAAAAATGATAAAGTAAACATATTGCTATTTTCTATTAAATCAAAACTATATCTAGTTGGTCTAATAAATACAAAAACAACGTTTTTATTCCACATTACTCCAATTGATCCCCAACTAATAGTCATAATATTCTTTTTGTCTTTACAGTTAGATGTTACTATTCCCCAATTACTTTGTAATTCATCAAATATATTCTTATCATAATGCAAAATACTAAGTTTTAACATATAATCTCCTTAAAAAAACATAAATATACACGCCATAATATTATTAAAAGCATGAATACCTATTGTAACATATATGTTTCTATCAGTTTTCTCATATATAATAGCAAATGCTAGTCCTGAGAATAAATATGGTATTGCAATTAAAATCCAATCTAAAACTGAAGCTTGTGTTGATATCATATGAGGTAGCGCAAAAGCCAGTGCTGATATTAATATCGGTATATAAGCTTTCTTATATTCAAATACCGAGAAAATAGCTTTTCTATAAAACAGTTCTTCAACGATTGGTGCAAATAAAACAGTTACTATAATCATTAAAAATGCTTGTCCATTATCAAATAAAAATTCAATAGAATTTTGGTTTGTACTTTGATCTACATAACGAGATGTGACAAATT
The DNA here is from genome assembly GCA_051651765.1 of Anaeroplasmataceae bacterium. Taxonomy (GTDB): domain Bacteria; phylum Bacillota_I; class Bacilli_A; order Acholeplasmatales; family Anaeroplasmataceae; genus JBOFSX01. Next base: position 4,685 of record JBOFSX010000085.1, read on the forward strand.
GAATAAGAAAAACCGCTAAATAGAATAATATAGAAAGACCAACAACTTGAATAACAAATTTTAATTTCTTACTTTTAATTTTAATAAAATCTGATTTTAATTTATCTCTTAAAAAAACAATCATTAAAACAAATAATACAAAGTACGTAACAAAATTGCTAAGTGCTTGAACTAGTGCGGATGCTTTTATATATTCTTCTAAATCACTACTTGAGTTAATAGTTTCTAATAATATTTTAGGATCTATTCCTTGTGAAGTTGCAACTATATTTAATATTAAAATTAAAACGACTGAAGATCCTAAAAAAAACATAATAATATATATTAACAAAGCTACTATTACATTAGATTTAAAGTATTTACTTAACATTTTGTCACCTCCAAATAGTTTAAATCTATTTTACCATAAAATTAATTTGAAACTAATAATTTAATGAAATAGAAGATAAATTAATAAAAATACACTTATAATGGTACTTAAAATTTAAATAAGAATATTAATTATTGTATTTTTAATTTAAAAAGTATATAATTAATATAAAATTGAAGGAGGTGAAAAGATGAGAAAAATAATATTAACTAGTTTAATGTTTGTACTTCCTCTATTTTTACTAACAGGATGTACTACTCAAGGTGAACGTGGTTCTCTTCCAAAAGGATATCAAGAATTTAATGCATATAATGCTTCGTTTTATTATCCTCAAGAATTAACTTATAACTATTTACATTTTAGTGAAAGTGAAAAAGTCATAATTGAATTTATGTTAGAGAATATTTTAGATGAAAAACAAAATCCATATGATCTAAATATTGGAATAAACTCTTTATACTTTGCTAAATCTACTATTGCTGATGAATATAAAGAAGTTAATAATGATTCATTAAGAGATATTATTGCTGAAGAAAAAGGATATGGAACACTTTTAAATCCTACAAAATTAGATAGTGTTGAAATAGCTTCAAATGAAGATTATAAAACTAAATTATATACTTTTAGTTTAATTCAATCTCAATTGAACTTTAAACTTTTAAATGCAGAATTCGTTACTTATGAATATAGATATGTTTTAACAAAAGATGATGTAAATTATACTATGGTTATGACACAAAAAAACAACGAAGTAACTCATGCAATTCAAAAAACTATTATGCATAGTTTTATGCTTACTAAATAATAATTAAGAAAGGAGATTCGAATGAAAAAAATTATATTAATAATATCAACATTAGGTTTAATATTTTTATTAACAGGATGTAGCAAAATTCAAGTTCCTGAAAATTACAAAATGTATGATAACGCAGGAATTAGCTTCTACTATCCAGATAATTTTATCTATTATGAACTAGGTGGAGAAGATTCGCACTCTATAGTTGTAGGTTCTTCATTTGAGGATGCTACTGTTGTTATAATGAAAACTCCTCAAAATACCATAACTAAGAATATGGACCATAAAGAACTTTCTAAATACATCGATGCTGTAGTAGCTGGAAAAATTGCTGATGGTGTAATTAAAGAAGGCGATTTTACTGAATTTAGTGTTACTAAAAAAACAAATAAACAATTAAAATTTAATTTAGTTAGTTACTATATTGCTGAAGAAGAAAAATATATGAATCGTTTTTATGTAAATAGAGGAAGTTATGATTATATTATAACTTTTGATTCTGATCAAAATACTATTACTAATTATGAAAAAGTAATTCTTGATACTTTTAGAGTCAAAACTACAAACGATACAATCGTTAATCAATAATTATATTAACACTTAATAAACTCCACATTTATTAAGTGTTTTTTTTATATAAAAAAGGTGTCACTAGTAAAGTGACACCTTTTTTGTTTTATAAATGAAGTACTCTTTCTTTAATTTCTTGCGTTCTTCCTTGGTTCCAAAATTGGCTACCTATATAACCACAAGTTCTTCTTGCTACATTCATTTTTTCTTGGTTTGTGTTTTGGCAATTTGGACATTGCCAAATTAATTTATCATTTTTATCAGTTATAATCTTAATTTCACCTTCATAACCACACTCGTGACAATAATCACTTTTTGTATTTAATTCAGCATACATAATATTATTATAAATATATTTGATAACTTCTAATACTGCTTCTATATTATGTTGCATGTTAGGAACTTCTACATAAGAAATAGCTCCACCTGCTGATAATGATTGAAACTGTGATTCTAAATCTAATTTTTCAAACGCATTAATAGGCTCTGTAACATGAACGTGATAACTATTAGTAATATAATTTTTATCAGTAACTCCTTTAATAATTCCAAATTTCTTTTGAAGCTTTCTAGCGAACTTATATGTAGTAGATTCTAAAGGCGTTCCATAAGTAGAATATGATATATTTTCCTTAATAGTCCATTCATCACACTTATCGTTCATATATTTCATTATTTTAACACCTAATTCTTTACCTTCTTTTTCAGTAAGTTTTTTACCAATTAGTTTATATACACATTCCCATAAACCAGCATATCCTAAAGATAAAGTTGAATAACCACCAAATAATAACTTATCAATTTTTTCTCCCTTTTTAAGACGAGATATTGCTCCATGTTGCCATAAAATAGGTGCAACATCAGACTTAGTTCCTAGTAATCTTTTATGTCTTTCATAAAGTGCTTTATGACAAAGTTCTAATCTTTCATCAAATATATCATAAAATTTATCTAACGTACTTGCAGTGCATGCAACATCAACTAAATTGATTGTTACTACACCTTGATTAAATCTTCCATAAAATTGAGGTTTATTGTTTTCATCATGCCATACAGACAAAGCACTTCTACAACCCATTACAGGATAACAATTACCTTCTTTAAGTTGTTTCATGATTTTTTCTGATATATAATCAGGTACTAATCTTTTAGCTGTACATTTAGCCGCTAATTCAGTTAAGTAATAGTATTTAGAATCTTTATGAATATTGTCTTCTTCTAATACATAAATGATTTTAGGGAATGCTGGTGTAACCCATACTCCATTTTCATTTTTAATACCCTTAGTTCTCTGTATTAACGTTTCTTTAATAATTAATGCTAAGTCATCTTTTTCTCTTTCTGATTTAGCTTCATTCAAATATAAAAATTCAGTTATAAATGGTGCTTGTCCATTAGTAGTCATAAGAGTAACAACTTGATACTGAATAGTTTGAACACCTCTAGTAATTTCGTTTTCAACTCTATCTTCAACAATAGCATTAATTTTACTATCATCAACTTTTACACCAATTTTATTAAATTCTTCTATTACTTCTTTTTTAATTTTCTTTCTAGAAATATCGACAAAAGGAGCTAAATGAGCTAATGAAATTGATTGTCCACCATATTGACTTGATGCAACTTGAGCTATAATTTGAGTAGCTATATTACAAGCAGTTGAAAAAGAATGAGGTCTTTCAATTAATGTTCCAGAAATAACTGTACCATTTTGTAACATATCTTCTAAGTTAACTAAATCACAATTATGCATATGTTGAGCAAAATAATCTGAATCATGAAAATGAAGTATTCCATCATCATGAGCATCACCAATTTCTGGAGGTAGTAAGAATCTTCTAGTAATATCTTTACTTACTTCACCTGCCATATAATCTCTTTGAACACTATTAACAGTAGGATTTTTATTAGAATTCTCTTGTTTAACTTCTTCATTTTCACCATCAATTAAAGATAGTATATATTCATCAGTTGTATTAGACTTTCTTATTAATTCTCTTTTGTATCTGTATGTAATATATGATTTTGCTACTTTATAAGAGCTCTCTTTAATGATTTCTTCTTCAACAAAATCTTGTATTTCTTCTACACTTACAGCACGACCTAAATTATCACATGTTTTACAAACATTTTTTAGGATTTTTTCAATAGATTCTTGATTTAATTTATATTTAAGATCATCAATT
>JBOFSX010000086.1:0-4168 GCA_051651765.1 Anaeroplasmataceae bacterium
ATATAGTAATGGGTGTTATGTATTTTGTTATTATACTACTTGTAACATTTATACTAAGAAAAATTGAAGGGAAACTACTTAAAAATGCTAATACTAGATAACGTAGGTGTTTCATTTGGAACAAATGAAGTCTTAAAAAATGTTAACCTTAAGATAAAACAAGGTGAAGTTATTTCTATAATTGGACCTTCTGGAAGTGGTAAATCTACTTTAATAAGAACTATTAATAGATTAGTACCTCCAACAGTTGGTGAGATTTATTTTAACAATGAGCTTATTCAAGAATCAAACATTAATCAAATAAGAAAAAAAATGGGAATGGTTTTTCAACAGTTTGAATTATTTCCTCATTTATCTATAATTAAAAATTTAACATTAGCTCCATTAAAACTAAAACTTATGACTAAAGAAGAAGCGGACATAAAAGCTAAAGAATTACTTACTAGGGTAGGATTATTAGAAAAAGCTGACGCATTTCCACCTTCTTTATCAGGCGGTCAAAAACAAAGAATAGCTATTGTTAGAAGTTTAATGATGAATCCTGATTTAATGTTATTTGATGAACCTACAAGTGCTCTTGATCCTGAAATGGTAAAAGAAGTATTAGACGTTATAAAAGAGGTTGCTCATTCAGGAATGACTGTTTTGGTAGTTACTCATGAAATGAAATTTGCTAAAGAAGTTTCTACGAGAACTATCTTTGTTGATAACAAAGAAATTGTTGAAGATGATACTCCTGAAGAAATATTTAACAATCCTAAAACAGATAGATTAAAAGACTTTTTATCAAAAATATTATAGCTTGAAATTAAAGAATGAATTTTTCATTCTTTTTTTGTATTTTATGCGCGTTGTTCTTTACTTTAAATTTACAAACTTGTAGAATTAAGAAAAGGGGTGATTTATATGAAATCATATGATGTTGCAATTATTGGTACTGGTCCTGGTGGTTTATCGGCTTCCTTGACACTTACAAATAGAAATAAATCATTTTTACTATTTGGAAGTAAAGATTTAAGTATTAAAGTAAGTAAAGCTCATACTATTAAAAATTATCTAGGACTTCCTAGCGTTAATGGTGATGATCTTGTAAAAGCATTTAAAAATCATTTAGTCGATATGGATATAACTATAAATGATGAAAAAGTTACTAATGTATATCAAATGGGGAAAAAATTTGTTTTACAAGCTAAGGATATGTATGAGTTTAAAAGTATAATCCTTGCTACTGGAGTAAGTACATCTAAAACTTTTGAAGGTGAAGATGAACATTTAGGAAAAGGTATAAGTTATTGTGCTACTTGTGATGCGCCTTTATATAAAAATAAAGAAATGACTGTAGTAATTGATTCGATTAAAGAAATAGAAGAAGTTGAGTTTTTATTAACTGTAGCCTCTAAGTTAAAACTTGTAGTTATGACTAAAGATGTTATAAATATCAAAAATGATAAATTAGAAGTAATATATGATACACCTACTAAAATAACTAAAGAAAACGATAATATGGTTTTGCATACATTAAAAAATGAAATCACTTCTAATGTTATTTTTATATTAAGAGCAACTATGAAAGCCAGTGCATTAATTCCTGGTATTGAAATGGATAACAATCACGTAAAAGTTGATAGATTAATGACTACTTCTGTAAAAGGTGTATATGCATGTGGAGATATTGTTGGAGCTCCATATCAATATTCAAAAGCAGCTGGTGAAGGAACAATAGCAGCAATATCTTGTGCTGCATATTTAGATAAATTAGATAAGGAAGCTTAGTAAGATGTCACAAATATACAAAGCAACAATTAATAAAAACACATTAAATATTAAGAAAATTAAATTCATGAATAAAACATATAAAAATGTTGATATATTTGAAGTGTTAAAATCTTTTGATTTATCTGTTCAAGATTTGAGATTGGTTAATAATTTTTTAACATTTGATAATAGTGAAACATTAATTATAATCAATGATGCTAAAAAATCCATTTTATTCGAAGAAGTTGAAACTAATAAGATATCTAAAAAGATAAAATTTAGAATAATAAGTACAGATACAATATTTTCTAAAGATTATAATGGATTATATAACTTTACTTCATTTTATAAATTTATTAAGATGAACAAAAAAAACATTACACATATTGGATTTCTTGACTTTAATAAATTAAAAGAATTAAATTCTTCTATTGGATATTTAGAAGTTGATAAAATTCTTAAAAAAATAATTAATGATATTTCTAATGCTACTAATAATTTATTTTTTAGATTTCATGGAGACGAATTTTTATATTTAATTTTAAAAGATCAAAGTGTGAAAGAAGTTATAAAAGAATTAGAAGAAATTAACAATAAGTATACAGTAACATTTACTTCGACTTTAAAAGGTAATATTACACCTGATTCATTTTTAGAAGATTTAAGAATAATGAGTAATAAATGTTTAGATTTAAAAAAAGAAAACTGTAAAAAAATAGAATTAATGAAATAATTTAATATGAAATTAATTATAAACAATATCGTATAGTTAACGATATTGTTTATTTTTTTGTTTAGAAAATAATTAATCAATTTATTTATATATTATAAACAACAATCTTTATATTTATATTTACATTTATAGATTATTTCTATATAATTATTGTCGTAAATAACTATATCTTATTTGTAGTTTAGAAAGGATGAATTATGCAATATACAGATGAAGTAAAAGAAATGTGTAAAGTAGCAATCGGTGCTAGTCATGGATGTGCACCAATTCCTCAAGAAGGAAAATGGACATATTCACGTGAAATTAAAGATATTAATGGTTTAACACACGGTATTGGTTGGTGTGCTCCTCAACAAGGTGCATGTAAACTTACATTAAATGTTAAAAAAGGAATTATTGAAGAGGCTTTAATTGAAACACTTGGTTGTTCTGGTATGACTCATTCAGCTGCAATGGCTGGTGAAGCTATAGTTGGAAAAACATTATTAGAAGCAGTAAACACAGACTTAGTTTGTGATGCTATTAATACAGCAATGAGAGAATTATTTTTACAAATAATTTATGGTAGAACTCAATCTGCATTTAGTGAAGATGGATTACCTATTGGTGCTGGATTAGAAGATTTAGGAAAAGGTTTAAGAAGCCAAGTAGGAACAATTTATTCTACAAAAGAAAAAGGTCCTAGATACTTAGAATTAACTGAAGGATATATTACTCAATTAGCTTTAGATGAAAACAGTGAAATTATTGGATATGAATATTTAAGTTTAGGAAAATTTACTGATTTTCTAAAAAAAGGAATGAAAGCTGAAGAAGCTTTAGTTAAAGCTAAAGGAACATACGGAAGATTTGCTGATGGATCAAAATTTATAGATCCACGTCATGAATAAAATAGGAGGATACTAACTAATATGGCATTATTTGAAGGTTATGAAAGAAGAATTGCTCAAATCAATAAAACTTTAAAAGCTTATGGTATCGATTCTATTGAAGATGCTAAAGCGATTTGTGATAAACAAGGTATAGATGTTATAACAATGGTTAAAGAAATTCAACCAATTTGTTTTGAAAATGCTGCATGGGCTTATGTAGTAGGTGCAGCTATAGCTATAAAAAGTAACGCTAAAGAAGCAAGTCATGCTGCTAAATTAATTGGTGAAGGTTTACAAAGTTTTTGTATTCCAGGATCAGTTGCGGCTGATAGAAAAGTAGGATTAGGACATGGTAACTTAGGAGCTATGCTTTTAGTGGAAGAAACTAAATGTTTTTGTTTTCTAGCTGGTCATGAGTCTTTTGCTGCTGCAGAAGGAGCGATCGGTATTGCTAAAACTGCAAATAAAGTAAGAAAAGATCCATTAAGAGTTATTTTAAATGGTCTTGGAAAAGATGCAGCTAAAATTATTTCTAGAATTAATGGATTTACACATGTTGAAACATCTTTTGATTATAAACAAGGAACAGTTAAAGTAGAAAGTCAAAAAGCATACTCAAACGGGGATAGAGCTCAAGTAAGATGCTTTGGTGCTGATGATGTTCGTGAAGGTGTTGCTATTATGCACCTTGAAGGTGTAGATGTTTCTATTACAGGTAACTCTACTAACCCAACTAGATTCCAACATCCAGTTGCTGGTACTTATAAAAAAGAATGCTATGAAATGGGTAAAAAATATTTCTCAGTTG
>JBOFSX010000087.1:0-1979 GCA_051651765.1 Anaeroplasmataceae bacterium
AAGGATGAGTTACAGAAATTTTTATAAATATAATTTTATATAACAAAAAAAGCTAAATGAAAAAAAATCATTTAGCTTTTTTAAATTATTTAATTTTTATTTAAAAACACTTTATAAGCGTTATATGTTTCATAAACATCAACTTTTGATACAACTTCACAAGGTGAATGCATGTTTAATACAGCAACACCGGCATCAATTACTTCCATATTATAATTACCTAATATGTAAGCAATAGTACCACCACCACCTTGATCAACTTTACCAAGTTCAGCAGTTTGATAATTTATATTATTATCATCCATTAATTTTCTTAAGAATGCAAAATATTCCGCACTAGCATCATTACAACCAGATTTACCGCGTGATCCTGTATATTTGTTAAATACAACACCATTACCTAGGTAAGCACTATTTTTTGATTCATTAACAGATGCGTATAATGGATCAAATCCTGCAGATACATCAGAAGAAATCATTTTAGAATTAGTTATTGTTCTTCTTAAATCTAAAAGAGAAGAATAACCATTTAAATTTAGTAGTTCAGCAATAGTGTTTTCAAAAAACAAACTTTGAGCACCTGTAGCCCCGATACTACCAACTTCCTCTTTATCAACTAAGATACAACAAGACGTATAGTCGCATACTTCAGTATCTAAAATAGCTTTTAAAGAAGTATACGCACAAACTCTATCATCATGACCATATCCCATAACCATTGATCGATCTAATCCATAATCTCTTGCAATACCACTAGGTACAACTTCAATTTCTGCACTTAAAAAATCTTCTTCTTCAAAATTATATTTTTCTTTTAATATTTTTAAAACATTTGCTTTAACAGCATTTTTTTCTTCTTTATCAAGAGGGATAGAACCAACAGTAACATCTAGGTCTTCACCTTCTATAACTTTAGCGGCTGTTTTTTGAAGTTGGTCTTGAGATAAATGAATTAATAAATCACTTATACCAACAACTGGATCACTTAAATCTTCACCTATTTTAACATCTATAACAGTTCCATCTTTTTTAACTACAACACCAATTAATGAAAGAGGTATAGTTACCCATTGATATTTTTTTACACCACCGTAATAGTGTGTGTCAAGAAGTGCAAATCCATCTTTTTCATATAAAGGATTTTGTTTTAAATCTAATCTTGGAGAATCGATATGAGCACCTAAAATTCTAAATCCTTCTTTCAAATCTTTTTTACCAATTTTGAATAAAACTATATTTTTTTCTTTATTGATAGCGTAAATTTTATCTCCAGCTTTTAATTTCTTATTTGCTTTAATGTATTCATTAAGTTCTTTATAACCATTATCAATAGCTAATTTTAAACTTTCTTTAACACATAATCTTTCTGTCTTAGAATTTGAAATATAATTTTTATATCCTTCGTTAAACAACATTAAAGTATCTAAATCATTTTTTTTATATTTTTCCCATGCATTTTTTTTGTACATATTATAACCTCCATTTATGATAATATTTTATAACAACAGACAATAACATTCAAGTTATATGATTAAAAAAGTGCTAGTCTATGACTAACACTTAAATTAATTATTGAACAACTATAAAATTAATAGTTAATGGTTTAATTTCAACTTTACCGCTAACTTCAACACCAACTAATTTTGGTAATTGATCATTAACAAGATTTATTGCTTTTCCATTTAAAAGAAGTTCTTTACTTCTTAAAGAAGAAGCACTTAAAGAATATAAAACTGAACCTGCTGGAACTTCTACAGTATTTGTTTTGTTTTGAGAATTATTCATAATTCCATAAACAAATCCTTTTTTTCCATCTTTTCTTGAGTGAGTATATGCATGCATACCTTCTTCAATAGCAATACCATTTTCATAAACATCATCACCCATTAATTGATTCCAGATATGTGCAATCCAGTAATTAGGTCTTGGACTAAAATCTTTATGATCCAAGTATCCGTAATCACTTGATGCTAAAGTAT
>JBOFSX010000088.1:0-15230 GCA_051651765.1 Anaeroplasmataceae bacterium
AGTAGTTTATTTTCATTAGCATTATCGATAGCTTGTTGTACAACTTCTATACCATATACTTTTTTTGCTTTTTGTGCAGCTAAAAGTGAAATTGTACCTATTCCACAAAAAGCATCTAATACTACATCACTACTTTTAATTGAAGCATACTCAAGTGCTTTACTATAAAGTATTTCACATGCTTTATTATTAACTTGTAAAAATGAATTAGGATGAACATAAAATTTAAGATTTAGTATATCTTCAATGATATACTTTTCTTTTAATATATGTTTAAACTCATAAGAAAGCACTACATTAGTTTTTTTACTATTAATATTAAAGTATATACTCTTAATGTAATCAATAGATTCTAAAGGCTTTAAAGCTTCTTCTAATACTTTAGAATGTTCTTTTAAAACTATAACTATCATAAACTCATTATACTTGTTACATCTAAGCATAATGTTTTTAACTATACCTTTATCTGTTGATTCATCATATATAGATATATTAGATTTATTAATGATATCTTTTAATAAATCTAATATATCTTTTACTTGTTTATTTTCTAAGTAACAGTTAGATGTTGGAATAAGATTGTGAGAACCTTCTTCGTAAAAACCTGTTTCTAATTTATTATTTATAAGTCTTGTTGGTACTATTACTTTATTTCTATAATTATAAAGATTAGGGTTAGCTATACAATTATTTAAAATGTAATCTTCTTTATACATTTTAAATATTGTATTTTTAACTGAGTTAGTTTTAAATTCTAATTGATAATCATAACTCATGTGTTGTATAGAACAACCTCCACATTTATCATATGAATTACAAATAGGAGTAACTCTATATTTAGAAGGTGTAATTATATCTACTGTACTAGCAAACAATATACTATTATATACTTTATAAACCTTTACTAATACTTTATCTAAAGGTATTGCATTATCTATAAAGATTGTATAGTTAGGTATTTTAGCAATACCTTTACCTAAGTAATCTATATCTATAACTTCTACTTCTAATAATTTATCTAACATAACTAACCTCTTTTATATAATATAAATTTAAATGTAAGTAGATAGTTATCTACTTACATTTATAATGTTTTGCTAATCCACCTTCACTAGTTTCTCTGTAGTGATGTTTTAAATCTTTACCTGTTTCATACATTGTTTTAATAACTGTATCTAAAGTTATTTTAGAATCTTTAGAATCAAGTAGTGATGCTAGAAAAAATGCATCTATACTTCTAAGTGCTGCTACTGCATTTCTTTCTATACAAGGTATTTGTACATATCCTAGTATAGGATCACAAGTAAGACCTAAATGGTGTTCTAAAGCTATTTCACTTGCTTGTTCTATATTGTCTATAGATAAGTCATGTAGTTCACATATGAAAGCAGCTGCCATACTTGAAGCAGTACCTACTTCAGCTTGGCATCCTGCTTCTGCTCCACTTATAGAAGCATTTGTTTTAATTAGATTACCTATTAATGCACTAGTAGCTAGAGCATTAATAAATTGATCAATTGAGTATATATTTTTATCATAATAATATTTAACAACAGCAGGTAATACACCACTTGCTCCGCAAGTAGGTGAAGTAACTACTAAACCACCACTAGCATTCTCTTCACTAACAGCATAAGCATAAGCACATATGAGTGCTTTTTCTTTGCTTGAAGTATCTTTTAGTGATTGAGCTTTTAAATATAGTTCGTTTGATTTTCTTTTTACTTTTAATTCACCATGAAGTGTACCTGTAGTATTAATACCTCTATCTACTGTATCTAACATAACTTTTAATATATCTTTTAAAAAATCTTTAACATCTTCTGTTTCATATACATAATCATATATTCTTTTATTGTGTTTAAGACAATAGTCTTTAACACAATTAAAGGTAGAGAGTGTATATATATTTAAAGAAGGATTACATTTTTCTCCTTCTATAACTATAGAACCACCTCCTACACTTATATATGTTATTTCATTTACTAATACATTATTATTTAAAGCTTTAAATATTAATGTATTAGGATGTTGTTTTGTTGTATTAATATCAAATACTACTTTAGTAATATTTTTAGGTAATGTTTCATATATTATATAGTCTGTTAGATGTCCTTTACCTGTAAGAGCAAGTGATCCATATAATATTACTTCATAATTAGTTACAGTTTTATCTTTACATTTATCTAGAAAATCAAGGCAGGCTCTTTTAGGTCCCATTGTATGGGAACTAGAAGGGCCATTACCTATTTTAAATAGTTCTTTAATAGTATTCATGTTATTTGATTTTCAATTCCATAATAGCATCACGTACTTGTGCTGCCATTTCGAAATTTAACTCCTTAGCATACATTTTCATTTCTTCTTCTAATTTGTTTATTAAAGCCATTTTTTCTTCTTTAGTTAATTTTTTATTAGCTTTTAATCTACTATCTAATAGATCGTCAGATTGAGAAGTTGATTCTTTAGCTTGAATAGATTTAACTATTGTTGTTGGTGTAATATTATGTTTTTTATTATATTCAATTTGTATAGTTCTTCTTCTTTCTGTTTCATCAATTGCTTTTTTCATTTGTTCACTAATTGAATCACTATACATAATTACTTTACCATTAGAGTTTCTTGCTGCTCTACCTATTATTTGGATTAAACTAGTTGTAGATCGTAAGAAACCTGTTTTATCAGCATCTAATATAGCTACTAGACTTACCTCAGGTAAGTCTAGACCTTCTCTTAGAAGATTTATACCTATAAGACAATCATATTTACCACGTCTTAAATCTCTAAGTATTTCTAGTCTTTCTAAAGACTTTATTTCTGAGTGAAGATAGACTACTTTTAAACCTAGTTTTTTAAAGTAGTCAGTTAACTCTTCACTCATCTTAATAGTAAGTGTAGTTACAAGTACTCTTTCATTGTTTTCAGCTCTTTTAACTATTTCACTATATAGATCATCTATTTGTCCTTTAGAACCTCTTAATTCTATTACAGGATCTAATAGACCTGTTGGTCTAATTATTTGTTGTACTATAGGATAATTCTTAGTTGTTTCATATTCTCCTGGAGTTGCACTTACATAAAGTACATTTTGACATTTTTGTTCAAATTCATCAAATTTAAGAGGTCTATTATCAAGAGCACTTGGAAGTCTAAATCCATAATCAATTAAGTTTTGTTTTCTACTTCTATCTCCTTTATACATTCCTCCTATTTGTGGAATAGTAACATGAGATTCGTCTACAATTAATAAAAAGTCTTGATCAAAAAAGTCTATAAGAGTTGAAGGTGTTTCACCTTCAGCTCTTAGTGTCATATGTCTTGAATAGTTTTCTATACCACTACACATACCTACTTGTTCTAACATTTCTATATCATATCTTGTTCTATGACTTATTCTTTCTGCTTCTAGTGGTTTATTATTGTTATTAAAGTATTCTACTTGATCTTCAAGTTCTTGTTTAATTCTTCTAATAGCTTCTTGAAGTTTTTGTTTGTTAGTCACAAAGTGACTAGCAGAAAATATATTTATAAATTCTAATGTATTAATAGTATTACCTGTTAATATATCAAATGATCTTATTCTTTCTATAGTATCATAAAAAAATTCTATTCTAATTCCTTTTTCACTAGAGTTAACAGGTATTACTTCAACTACATCTCCTCTTACTCTAAATGAACCTCTTTGAAAGTCATAGTCATTTCTTATAAACTGCATATCTACAAGTTTTTTTAAAAACTCTCTTTGTTCTAGTACTTGGTTTTGTCTAATACAAATCATACCGCTTTTATAGTCATCAGGATCTCCTATACCATATATACAAGATACACTGGCAACTATTATTACATCTTTATAATCTATAAGTGATGCAGTAGCATTATGTCTCATTTCATCTATTTCTTCATTTATACTAGAAGTTTTTTCTATGTATGTATCACTTGATACTACATAAGCTTCTGGTTGAAAATAGTCATAGTATGATATAAAGTATGATATATGATTTTCAGGAAAGAATTCTTTTATTTCAGCGTATAGTTGTCCTGCTAGTGTTTTATTATGAGCTAGTACTAAAGTTGGTTTATTTAGTCTTTGAATAACATTACACATAGTAAATGTTTTACCTGTACCAGTAGCTCCTAGTAATACTTGTTTTTTATTACCTTCTTTATAGTTATCTACAATTTTTTCTACAGCATTACTTTGTTCATCACTTAAAGCATACTTACTTTTTATCTTAAAACCCATAATATTTACACCTCTTTTCTTTTAATTAAATTATAACATATTACAATGTTTTAAAATATAAAAAGTAGATGCATTTTATGTGCATCTACTTTTATTTTTACTAGTGATCAAATTCGTTACTATCACAGTATTTATCGTTAACAACATTATACGCTATATTTGTACAATGGTCAGCGATTCTTTCTATATTACTAACTAAATCGATAAAATGATCTGAATGTGAATAATCACATGTTCCATCTTTAACTCTTCTATCACAGTTATTTCTTAATTCAATTTCGTATGTATCTACTATATCTTCGTTTGCTATTACTTGATTAGCTTTATCTTTGTCTAATGTATTGATAGCTAATGTAGCATCACTAACCATTACTAAAACTAAACCAAGCATTTTTTCTAAGTCAGCTTTAGCATCATCTGATAAAACAAAATCACTATTAAAGCTATCTTGACTAAATTCAAGTAGATTCATAAAGTGGTCTGCAACTCTTTCTAAATCTCTGATAGTATCTAGGTATTTACTTAATAGTTGAGAATCTTTTTCATCTAATCCTTCTTTAGTTAAAAGGATTAAATAATCATGTATTCTTTTATCTAAACTATTAACTGTTTTTTCAATTAAATCAGCTTGTTCAAATAAACTTTCTTCAAAGGAGAATACAGCTTGTTTTGCTATTAAAGAGAAACTAATTACCTGGTCACCCATATAATGAATTGCGCTTTTAGCAACATCTAATGCTAAAGTAGGAGATTCATGTATTAATTTAGTATCTGATAATGCAAGATCGATAGCTGATTTACTTTGTTTTTTATCAGGAAATATTTTAGTTGCTACAAAAGCCATTTGTTTTATAAAGAAGAATAAAACAAATGTAGATACAATATTAAATATCATATGTGCTACTGCTATTGTCATCATTGGATTTCCTTCATCTGGTTTAGGAATCCAATTGGTTTCTATCCACTGTACTAGTGGTACATACGCCCAGGTTAGAAGAATCATAAATAGTAATGCACCAGTTATATTAAATATGGTGTGAACTACTGCTGTTCTTTTAGCTTCTACACTACCTCCAAGACCAGCAAATACCGCTGTTACAGTTGTACCAATGTTAGAACCTAAAAGAATTGGTAGCGCTCCTACTAATGCTATCTGGCCGGTACTGTAGAGAGATTGGAGTATACCAATGGTTGCACTTGAAGATTGAACGACAGCAGTTAAACCTGCTCCTACAAATAAACCTAAAATAGGTACTTTACTTAAACTAGTGAATAAGCCTTCGGCAAATTCTTTGTTGTCGGTAAGTATTTGTTTGAGGCCGCCGCCCATTTCATCGAGACCGAAGAATAGTAATCCAAATCCAAGAACCACATATCCGAGTTCCTTGATTTTTTTCTTTTTGGAGAAAAAGCACAAGAATGCACCAATACCAATAAATAGAAAACTATATTTAGAAATATTAAGACCTATTAAGAAGGAGGTTATAGTAGTACCTATATTAGCACCCATGATGACACCAATTGCTTGCGGAAATGTCATTAGACCAGCTCTAACAAGCCCTACCGTTAGTGCTGTTGTTCCACTTGATGATTGAATAAGTGCTGTTACTAGTGTACCTACTAGAATACCTTTAAGAGGTGTGTTAGTAGTTTTTTCAACTATCATTTTCATTTTAGGACCAGCAAGAGCTTTTAATGAGTCACCCATTAAATTAATCCCAAATAAGAAAATACCTAGTCCACCGAATACTTTAAGAATCGTTTCGAACATATAGAATCCTTTCTATTCAAATAATAAATTTAAGAAAAATTTATTATCAATAATATTGTTATCTTTAAATTTAATAAATCCATATAAAGGAGTATCTCCTTTATATGAAACTACATCTATAAACTTAATACCTAATTTATTTAATACATTATTAATTATATTAGTATTACCTACGTGTTCTTTTATAATATATTTACCATCTTCAAGTAAGACAAATAGATATGAATCTTCGCTCATATATACAAATCCATCTTGTATTTTAATAAAATCTATTATGTTATTCCAGTACTTAGTAGTTCTAGTTGAATATTTAAAGTCTTTTAAATTATTCTCATAAATAGAGTTTAGTTTATTTATATCTAAGTCTACTAAGTTTGCTTCTGTTTGATTAGAATCTAAATGACAATTAGAATAATAAGCTCTAATGATTTTTGTATAACCTAAATTATTATAAAATGTATGTACTTTATCAGATCCAGGTATTAAAAATACAAAATCTGATTTAGAATTATATTCTATGTAACCTATCATATTACTCATTAATCCTAACTTTTGAAACTTAGGACATGTAGCTAATGCATATAAATATTCAAATGAATAGTTATTAGCATTAAGTTCTAAAACATTAGCAATTGCTATTGTTTTATTTTCAAATACATAACCATAAGGTTTAACATCCACATTGTCATAAAACCAAGTAGAAAAATCTCCGTCGTTAAATGTATGATTCCATACACCTTTAGCATCTTTTAAATCATTTAATACTCTTACGTTAATAGAATATAATTTTTTAAAATATATATTATAGTTTTGTACTACTTCTATAGGATTATATGACTGTTTTGCTTTTCTTAGACCTGGATGCCCTAAGTCTTCTTCTCTATCAATATATTTTATCTTATCAGCAAAATATGAAGAAAAATAATAGTTTATAGTTTGAAAAGCTCCTTTATATTCAATATCAGCTTTTTCAAACGGAACGTGAAGTGTATCATTTACTATATATCCAAAAGTAATAGCAATGATAACGTCTTTAACAAATAAACATCCTACATAAATACCTAATTCTTTTCTATTATCAACAGCTTTTAATATAGCTTTTTTTTCTATTTCAAATTCTTCTTCAGTTTCATTTACGCTTTTTTCTAGAGCACTAACATAATCATATATAAGGTTTATATCTAAATCACATAAAACTTTAAATGAATGATCATAGTTTGTACAAAAGTTATTAACCATATTTCTTTTATCTTTAAATTTCTTACCATTTAAATTTGCAAGATCTGAGGCTAGATATATATAATCTGAATTACTAGAAAAGTCTGTAATTTGAATTTCGTCTTTAAAATGATCTAATAATATATTTTTATGGTCTTCTTCAACTGATGTTAATTTTAAAGCTATACCTATAGATTTTGTGTATTCAAATAAAATATTAAGTGACTCAATAAAATCACCTTTACCAACTGGTGGGTAGAAAAAATCAAATTTATTGTATTTAAGTCTAATATATAAGAATTCATTATATATACAATATTTGTATGAAAAAGCATGTTCCCATAAAAATAAAGTTTGATACTTATAATTGCACATCTTTAAATTTGAATTCACTAAAAAAGATTCAATTTCTGTTTTAGATTCGACTGTAATGTCTTTAAATAATAGCATAAAAATCACCTATGATTATAATAACATAAATCATCGGTGATTTTAACTAATTTTTATATACCTAAAGCGTTTTTAGCTAAAGCATCTGCTAAATCATTGTATTCATTGTTTGAATGACTTTTGACTTTTACAAAATTTACTTTTATTTTAGGTTTAGATGTTCTTGCAAACTCTTTATATACTTTAGTAAGTTCGTTATTTGCTTTCCATAAATCATTATACCAAGAGTTAATTCCTTCATAATCATAATAAAGATTAAGTTCTTTAATATCATTATTAATGCAATAGTTTATTACAAACATTGCACCTTTAACTTCACCACTTACATTTCTATATTGAGAGTATTCATCTTTTTCATATTTTTTCTTAAACTTTAGAAGTTTATCTGGTAAAAGTAGTGCACAACCAAAAGAATATTCTTCTGTATTAACATTATAACTACCATCAACATAAGCTTCTATAATATTATTAGATGAAGGTTTATTTGAATCTGTATTTAAATACTGTTTAGCATCCTCTATTGAAGAAAAAGACTTGTAAATAGCATTAGGATATTGATCTATTTGTGTTTTACACTCATCCCAAGTATTAAATATACCTATTTTTCTTCCTGATTTAACTGCATAGAACTTACTCATATAAACCTCACTTTTTAAAAAAGAAGATTACAATTGTAATCTTCTTCTAATTTTTATAATTAAACTGTAATTAATTCTAATGAATTTCCAGTAACTTTAATAATAGCGTCACCTTTTTCAATAGATAATTCTTTTTTACAAACAGCTAATGCATCTTTGTAAGAACCTTTAACTGGTTGAACTCCCCAAGCAAGAGCTAATGAACGACAAGTCGCTTCATTTTCAACCGCAAAGAAGATATCAGCTTCAGGACGGAATTTAGATAATTTGTAAGCTAAAGTTTCAGTACCTTCAGCAACGATTGCGCTAATAGCAAAGTTATTTGCGATTTGAGCAACAGCTAGCGCTAAAGCATCACATTCATCTTTATCATCTTCCATTTGCATAACATTATCGATCATTAATTGGTGATCAATAAAGTCTTCAGCTTTTTCATCAATTTTTGACATATAAGTAACAGATTCTAAAGGATAATCACCTTGAGCTGATTCTCCACTTAACATAGTAGCTGATGTACCATCAAGTACTGCATTATGACAGTCAGAAACTTCTGCTCTTGTAGGTCTTGGATTTCCTTGCATAGTATCTAACATTTGAGTAGCTGTAATAACAATTTTACCTTGAGATTGAGCAAGGAAAATCATATCTTTTTGAATTGTTGGTAAATCCCAAGCGTCAACATCAACACCTAAGTCTCCACGAGCAACCATTACACCATCACTTAAAGCGATGATTTCAGCCATATTAGCAACACCTTCTTGGTTTTCAATTTTAGAAATAATTTTAATTCTAGAATTGTTTTTCTTAGCAAGAATATCTCTAATATCTTGAATATCTTGAGCACGTCTAACAAATGAAGCGGCTAAGAATTCTAAGTCTTGATCACAAGCGAACTCCATATCAGCTTTATCTTTTGCAGAAATGTATTCCATATTTAATTTAACACCAGGAACATTACAGTTTCTTTTGTCTTTTAATTTTCTACTATTTTCGATTCTACAAACTAATTCTTTAGCTTTAGCATCTTTTTTTGTAACTGTTAAAGTAAGTAGACCATCTTCAATTAAGATTCTTCCGCCTACTTCGATATCATCATATAAACCTGGGTAAGATATAGCAACTTTTTTAGCATCACCTAAATATGAGTAATCCATAGTGATTCTAATTTCGTCACCTTCGCTTAACATAACTGGTTGACCGTCTTTTAAAAATCCAGTACGAATCTCTGGTCCTTTAGTATCTAACATCATACCAACATGAGTACCATTTTTCTTATTTAATTCTCTTACAGTTTTGATACGAGCACCTTGTTCTTCATAATCACCATGTGAGAAGTTCATACGCATAACGTTCATTCCTGCGTTAATTAATTTTTCTAATACAGCAGCATTTTCACTAGCTGGACCAATTGTACATACAACTTTTGTTTTTTTCATTTTTAATTACGTCTCCTTTTTATAGTTTACTTTTTAATTATATCATAAGTTAGTTTATAGACAATAAAAAAATTTAAATATTTAACTAAAAATAAACAAGTTTTTTAAGTAAATTATCCTTGTAATTTCTATATAACTTTCTTATAATATTATTTGTAAACTTCAAGGATAGAGGTAAATTAGATGAAACAATTAAAAGGCGCATGTATACTAGGACAATCAGGAGGACCAACTTCTGTTATTAATGCTAGTGCAGCTGGTGTATTTATAGAAGCTTTAAACCAAGAATGTATCACAAATGTATATGGTGCAAAACATGGTATTAAGGGAATATTAAATGAAGAATTTTATGATATCTCTAAAGAAGACTTAAATGAGTTAGAATTATTAAAGACAACTCCTTCATCTTCTATAGGTTCTGTTAGACATAAATTAAAAGATATTAATATTGATAATAGCGAATATGCTAGAATCTTAGAAGTATTTAAAAAACATGATATTAGATATTTTTTCTACAATGGTGGAAATGATAGTATGGATACATGTAATAAAATATCTAAATTCTTAAAAGAATCAGGATATGAATGTTATTGTATAGGTGTACCTAAAACTATAGATAATGATCTAGTTGGTACTGATCATACTCCAGGTTACGGTTCAGCAGCTAAATATGTTGCTACTACTTTAATGGAAATACATCAAGATGCTTTTGTGTATGATACTCCAATGATTGCTGTTGTTGAAATAATGGGAAGAAATGCTGGTTGGTTAACTGCAGCAGCTGCTCTTGCTAGTTATAAAAATTGTGGTCCTGATTTAATATATATTCCTGAAGTAGCTTTTGACTTTGATACATTTATTAAAGATGTTGAAAAAGTATATAATAAAAATAATAAAAAAGTTATTATAGCTGTTTCAGAGGGTATTAAAACTAAAGATGGAAAATATATTCCTGAATTATTTTCTTGTTTAGAAAAAGATTCATTTGGACATGCCCAACTTGGTGGTACTGCTCAAGTACTAGCTCAAAAACTTAAAGAACACTTTAAGATTAAAGTTAGAGCAATCGAATTTAGTTTAATTCAAAGATGCGCTCAACATCTTGCTAGTGCTACTGATGTTAATGAAGCATTTAATGCAGGAGCATTTGCTGTTAAGTCTGCTGTTAATAAAATAACTGATAAAATGGTTTGTTTTAAAAGAGATACTACATCTAAAGAATATAAATGCATTTATGATTTAGTAGATTTACACGTAGTTGCTAATGCAGAAAAAACCGTTCCTTTAGAATGGTTAAATGAAGAAAAAAATGGATTTAATCAAAAGTTTATTGATTATGCTCTTCCTCTAATTCAAGGTGATTTAAAAGCTCCTTTAGAAGATGGACTTCCTCGTTTTTCTAAATTAAAAAAAGTATTAAAATAATAAATTTTTAAAAAAGATTATCACAATTTTGTGATAATCTTTTTTAATATAATTTTTCTTGTATTATCTTTTAAAGATAGTGAACATGTTGCATAGTATAGAGTCTTTGTCGTAAGTTCTATATTTAAGTTTTCATAATCAGATGAAAACATAACCGCTTCAATCATTTGAGTTTCATCTTGTATATCTAAAAATAACATTAATTGATTAGTTTTAGTTTTAACTTCTTTAATTGTAAGTATTTCAAATATTATATTTGTTTGAAATGTATCAGTTAATGTATCAAGTGGTTTAAATTTATATTCACTTATAATATTTCTTTTTAAATTAAAGATATTGTATTTAATATTATATCCTAATAACTCAAACTCTTTTTCCATAAGATAATCTTGATCATATTCTGTAGTTATAAGATTATCTAAAAGCAAGTTCATAACATCTAACTTTAATATTTCTTCTTTTTTATTAATATTAAATTCATTAAATACTCCTGATAAAATAAGAGATTCTTTTATCTTTTTGTCAATAAGTTTATTATCCTTATGTCTATTTAAAAAATCATTATATGAAGTATAAACTCCGTTAATACTTCTTTCTTCTATTATAGAATTAGAAACATGTTTATTAATAGTTTTTATTGATATAAATGGTAGTATTAGATGTTTAGCTTTATATACTAATATTTTATCCGTACTATAATTGATAGAAGGTTCTATAACTTTGATACCTTGTTTTTTCAAATATAGAATATGAGGTACTAAAGTATCAAGTGAGTTAGCACTTGATGAAAGTATATTAGCATAAAAGTACGATAAGTAGTTTGCTTTTAAGTATGCCATTTGATAAGAAATAAGAGCATATGAAACACTATGAGATTTATTAAAACCATAGTCAGCAAATTCAACTATATAGTCATATATCTTATTTGATAATTCTAATGTATATCCATTATTAACAGCTTTACTAACAAATCTTTCTCTTTCATCTTTTAATACTACTTCTTGTTTTTTACTAATTGCTCTTCTTAATAGGTCGGCTTCAGCTAAAGTATATGATGCAAATTTTTGTAGTATACTCATTATCTGTTCTTGATAGATAATAATTCCAAATGTGTTTTTTAATATTGGAATTATATCTTTATGTATATATTCAAACTTACTACCTTTTTTTCTTTCAATATAAGTATCAATATTTTTCATAGGACCTGGTCTATATAAGGCCAGTACTGCTACTATATCATTAAAGTTATCTGTTTCTAGTTTTCTTAATACTTTTTTAATACCTTCTGACTCTAATTGAAATATTCCAAAAGTATCAGCGTTTTTAAGTAGTGTAAGTGTCTTTTTATCAGATAAATCTATATTATATAAAAACTTATTAGTAATATTACTATCAGTGATAGCTATATCATTTATAGTATTTTTTATTAGTGAAAGATTAGTAATACCTAAAAAATCTATTTTTAAATATCCTAGACTTTCTAAATCATAAGCCTCTAATTGAGATTGATATATATCATTTAATCCTTTTTTTAAAGGAACTTTATTAAATAAATTATCTTTTGAAATAATTATACCAGCTGCATGAGTTGAGATTTGTCTAGGTATGTCTTCTAATACTCTTACAGCTGATAAAATACTAGTTATGGCATTATTATCTATATAATATTCAAATAATAAATCTAATGATTTTAATTCATTATATTTATTTATGATTTGATCTAAGTATTTAGATTGATTCAAATATTTTGTTATATCTCTTAAAGATGATTTTAATTGAAATGTAACAAATGTAGATATATAGCAAACATTTTCTTTATTATATTTATTTACTACATATTTAATTACTTCATCTCTTTTATCATCAGGAAAATCTATATCTATATCCGGCATAGTAATTCTATCTGGATTTAAAAATCTTTCAAAGAATAAATCATACTTAATAGGATCAACTTCTGTAATACCTAAAACATATGATACTAAACTACCACTAGCACTACCTCTTCCTGGTCCTACTAAGATATCATTTTGTTTAGCATACTTAATAAAGTCATAAACTATTAAGAAGTAATCATTATATCCCATATTATTAATTACATTTAATTCAAAAGAAAGTCTTGTTGAATATGTATCTAACATAGATTGATCATTAGAATTATTTAATCTTCTAATTAATCCTTTGTGACAAAGTGTCTTTAAGTATTCTTTACTATTTATTTCACTTGTATTTGGATAAATAGGTAGATTATTAGAATTAACTGTTAGATCTATATTTATTTTATCTACTAGATTATTATAATTTTCTAAAATAGAATGTTTAGAAAATATAGTACTAAGTTCTTCTTTATCTATCATTGCAACTGCTTTAACATCAGTTGGTTTATTAGATACAAATGCTAATGTATTTAAAGCTATTGTGTCTGTGTTGTTTAAACAGTTGAATTTGCATATAGGATACATTTTAATAGATTTATCAATACTTAGTTTAAGTATTGAATCAAATGCATTAGAAGTAATATTTGAAGCATTTATTCCTAGTCCAATTGATTCGAATTTAGAAAACTTATCTATAAGTATATTTATATTATCTTTATCTAAGTTATTAACTGGTAATATAGTAATTAAATCACTTGAGTGTTCTAGTAATATATCTATTGTCATATTGGTATTAAGTTCAATATAACTAGATATATATAATAAGTTTTGATACCCTTTATTATTAAATGGATATAATATAAATGAATAATCATCAATAGTTAGTTCTAAACCTATAATTGGTTTAATGTTATTTTTTAAGCAAATATTATAAAACTTAATATGACCATATAAATTAGGATCAGTAATAGAAAGACTAGTATATCCTTGAGTTTTTGCTTTTAAGATATAATCATTTAGTTTAGTTGTACTATTTAGTAAATTATAGCAAGTTTGACCATATAAAAAACCAGACATATACTTTTCTCCTTTATATATTATTCTAGGTTTATTATATCACGAGTCTTTCTTTTTTTAATAAAATAAAAACTAATAATACTAGCTCCTACTAATAATAAAGCTAATGAAGAATATAGAAAAACTCTATAATCTGATTCTACTTCTACTCTTATATATTTAGTTTCAATATGATTATCATCTATAAACAACATAGCCGATATATAGTATACTCCTGATTTGGTCGTATCTACCATTGAATCATCTATAACTAGCCTAGTATTAGATGTATTTTCATTTTCTAAAATAATATATTTAGAAAAGTCTATTTTATTATTCTTTTTAACCAATATATTGTTTGATTTAATGTAAGTTTTTTCATCAGAAGTTATTACAACTTTTAGTTGTGTAATATAAGTATTGTTAGATGAATCAGAAATCTCATAATAAACTGTATATTCTCCTTTAAATTGTACTAGTTCTTTCATATCAATTTTTATACTATTTATGGATAAGTTATCATAGTTATCTATTACTGTAGTAACTAATAATTTAAAAAAATTATAGTTTAAATTATCAAATTCACTTAAGTTTATATTTACTTCTGTTTTTGATAGTACTATTAATGGTGCTAGTTCATCTACTACTTTGCAATCAAATACGCTAGTTGTATTATTATTGTTTGAATCAGATACTGATACTTTTATCTTTTGTAGTCCTACAAAAGATAAATCTACTAAATCATAAGTCATTTTATATGTTACATCTTTATCTATATCATCTAATGCTAAAAAGAATTCATTTAGGTTTAATGGTTCATTAACATTAAATCGAAGTTCTTTTTTAATAGATATTTCAGGTCCATTTTTATCAACTACATTTGCTGTAAAGTCTTCTATAGTTTCATTTCCAGCTTCATCTGTAGCTATTACTTTAATTAGAAAGCTACCTATTTCACTGATTACTATATTATCTACATAGATAACTGATATTTTATCTGATTGTGACTTATTATCTGTAATATAAAAATGTTCAGATAGATTGTAGTTTTGATTTACCTTAAATGTTAAATCTTTTATAACCCTTACGATAGGTGCTTCATTATCTATTGATACAATA
>JBOFSX010000089.1:0-2985 GCA_051651765.1 Anaeroplasmataceae bacterium
AAAGATTCAATAGTAAAGGCTACTAAGGATGGAAAAGATATTGAAATAGGTACTTTAGTAGGTAGTTCAAATGATAAGAATCTTAGTTATAAATTTATTGAAGAAGGTGTCTATACATTAGAAGTAGCAGCATCAGACATATCAGGAAATAATGAAACTAAGAAAATTGTTAATTTTGTTATTGATAAGACTGCAGCTGTTGTAAGTGCTGAAATGAAAGATACTAATAGTACAAGCTATTATAAATCAGGAAAAGAAATTAATATTTCAGTTGAAGAGAAGTGGTATGAGTATAATAATGTTGAAATTCAATTTAATGAGGAATTAGATAATAAAATATCTGAAACAGTAATAAACGAAACTCCCAAATGGATAAATAGTGGAGAAAAATCAACGGTAACTTACAAAATAAATAAAGATGGAAAATATAATTTAAAAGTTATTGCTACAGATAAAGCTGGAAATGTTAAAGAAAGCAAAGAGTTGAACTTTACTATTGATAAAACAAATCCAGAAATAATTATAGATGAAAAAAGTAATATAACATCAAATTCATACTATAAAGAAAATAAAGATATGGCTGTAGTAATTGAAGATACAAACTTAGACAGCAAAACAATAGAGGTTAAAAAAGATGGTAAAGCATATAGTATAGGAGATTTAATTGAAATTGAAAAAGATAAAAAATATAAATTAGATTATATTTTTCAAGAAGATGGTAAATACGAAATACTAGTAAAGGCTAAAGATAAATCAGGTAATGAAAATAGCAAAACATTAAATTTTGTAGTGGATAAAACAAAACCTGTAATAGATATACAAAATATAGATGATAATGAATTATATAATATTGATAAAGAAACAATAATTAAAATAACTGATATTAACCATAAAGTCAATAATATTACAATAACAAAACCTAATGGGGAAGTAGTTAATTATGATGATGTTATTGCTGAAAATAATGTGGTAACAGTAAAATATAATTTAAATGATGAAGGTATATATAATATATCAGTAGAATCAATAGATATGGCAGGTAATAAAGAAAGTGATAGTAAATCAGTAACTATAGATAAGACTATACCTGTTATAACAATAAGTAAAGAGGCTGACTACAATAAAAAAATAGATAAAATAATTCTTAACATTAATGAACTAAATTTTGATGAGAATAAACTTAATATAGGTTTATTAAAAACATTACCTGGAAAACCACAAGAAAGTATTCAGTTAAAGGCAGATAAGATTGAAGTAAGTAAAGATGATAAAAATGTAAAGATAATAACGATAAGTGATAAATTTACAGATGATGCTGAGTATATTTTAATAGTTAATTTTATAGATAATGCAGGTAATGGTGCAAAAACACAAGATTACAAATTTGTTGTAGATAGCATAAAACCTACTATTAACTTAAATGGATTCGAAGATAAAAAGCACTACAATAGTAATGAGATAAATGTAAGTGTAAGTAATGAAGATGTTAATCATAAAGATAATAATATAATTATAACCAAAGATAATATAGAAGTAATAAATACAAATAAATTTGAATTAGAGAGTAATAGTGCGAAAATTAGTTTAAATTTAAAGGATGAAGGTAGTTATAATGTAGTAGTATCATCTAAAGATAGTGCAGGAAATGAGAATCAAGAAACAAGAAGTTTTATACTTGATAGAACAGCTCCTGTAATATCAATAAATAATATTGAAACATTAAATAACTCTTTTAACAATAATCCTAAGTCGGTTGAAATAGCTGTTGATGAACTAAATTGGAATTATAAACTTCTAGATAATAGCAATATTGTAAAGATAAGCTATACAAAAACAACACCAGATGGAAAAGTAACAGAGTTTAATCCTAGTTTTGATATGAGTAGTAAAAATACATCTCATGGGTATAATGATTTTACTGAAGACGCAATATATAGTTTAAATGTAATAGCACAAGATTTAGCCGGAAATGTAGCTATTAAAAAACAATTAGTATTTACAATGGATAGTGTTAAGCCGAATATAACAATTGAAGGTGTAGAAAAGGATGGATATTATAATACTGATAAAAAGCTAAGTATTAGTTCAGTTGACGTTAATCACAATATAAACAATATAATAGTAACAAAAGATGGTAATATATATAGTGTAGGCACTTTTTTAGGAAATGATAGAGAAAGAGTATTTTCATATAATTTCAAAGAAGAGGGAATTTACGAAATTAATATTGAGTCAATAGATAAAGCAAGTAATAAAAATACTAATAGTACAAAGTTTACTATTGATAAGACAGCTCCGGTAATTACGCCTACTTTCCAAGGTGAGAATAGAGTTATAAAAAATGGAGAGTTTATAAATAAGGTGTTTACACCAGATTTTAAATTAGATAAACCAAGTGAAGATAAAATAGATAGAATAACATTAAATGGTAACGGTGTTGGCGTTGGAGCGGTACCAATGTCATCAGCGGAGACTCTTTATACTTATGAAGTAATAGCATCTGACAAGGCTCAAAATAAAACTACTTTAAATATTACTTTTACAGTAGATACAACAATGCCAACTGTAGCTATTCAAGGTATAATAAATGGATTCTTCAGTAAGGATATTATACCAACTTATGAAATAAAAGATACTAATTTAGATAATGCAAGAACAGCAGCTACATTAAATGGAGCTACTTTTGCATCAGGTAGTAAAGTAGTAGACCAAAATTATTATAATTTAAAATTTGTTGGAACAGATTTAGCTAATAATATAACCGGTAAAAATATTGATTTTGTAATTGATAAAGACAATCCTGTTATAAGATTTTCAGAGCCAATTTCAAATAAATATTTTAAAGAAGATTTTACACCGAAGTTTTTAATAGATGATTTAACAGATTATACTATTATAGCAATGACTTTAAATGGAGAAGATTATGAAATAGGCGATCCTATAACTACAGAAGGGAAGCAGGTTCTATACTTAGAAGTAAAGGAT
>JBOFSX010000090.1:0-15036 GCA_051651765.1 Anaeroplasmataceae bacterium
TCTTCCTTTTCCGTAAACCTAGTTAGATAAGTTCTATAAATTTCAGGTAGCTCCGGGTAATCTTTAAACTCTACGTTTATAAAAATATCAGGAGTTCCTGGATTCTGGTCTGTATTTCCCATAGTATAGTTCTCATCAAATAATGTTATTTTATTGTTTAGTCCATACATCTTATAAATATAGTCTTGAATGTAAAAACCATATCCAAAATCGAAAGGAGCTCTTTCATCTGTTTGTATGTCTAGGAAGTGGTCAATATCAGTAGTGATATCTTTTATTTTTTGTTCTAGGTCTTTTGGTAGATTATTTACCTCTACCACTGATTCCTTATTTACTAGTTTAAATAGCATTGCTGATGTAAACATTCCTGTCACAACTGTACCTGTTAATAGTAGTGTTGTTGTTATTTTCCAAAGTTTAGAATTTGTTTTACTCATTTGTATTTATCCCCTTTTTATTTTAAAATTATTATTTATGTGCATTTAATTTTCTACGGACCTCTTTTTGTTTTCATAGTTACTGTCATCTTCTTCATCTTTAGTTGCAGATGAAGGTTGTAAAAATCTATTAAAAGAATTTATCTTCACACATTTAACAGTGTTTACGTCTCTAAGTGATTTTGTTATATTTTTCTCTAATAGTGCTTTACGTCCTGATACTTTATTCTGTGCAACGATATACCTTAATTTATATTTATCTATAAGAAACTCTGAACAATTAGTAAAGCTTCTTTCATGACCTGTAATAAAATTATCTAGCATTTCTGAAATATTTATTTTTGAATAAACTGTTTCTAGTTTTAGACCACTAACTCTTATTAGACTAATATATTGCATTGCACACCATCTTAGAGAATCTCCATATTCATTATCTATAGTTTTATCTGATTTAGCATAATCAATACCTTTCTCTTCAAACTCATCACCAATTAAGTAAAATATTTTGGGTGATTGATAGTTTAAGTATCTGGTATTGTCTTTATCTAATTCATCTATTATATAAGACTTCATAAAATAATCTATAAACCATAAAAGGTCTATTTTAGGAAAATAATTTCTTGAATTATTAAATACAGATATCATTAGTGGTTTTATTGTAATGTAGTAATAATAATCAAACATAATAATTTCCTCCTCAAAGGTAGTCTTTTATAGATAGAGACTTACTGTAATAAGAGCGTTCTTGAAGATCTTTAAAGCTACATCTAGCTACATTATCTTTATTTTTGTAATCTCTTTTATTAGTTGGCTTGCAGTTTACAGAACCTACAAACTCTAATCTATTAAAAGCTTTTTCACTTTTTATAGCTACTTGATATCCAAGATTACCTAAATTCATAGACTCTACTAAGAAATCATACTTTAGGTCATCTTTTATGAATGATACTACATAGGAGAAATAAGAATCATCTGCTCTATAACCTCTTATAATATCATAATCTTCAATATCAATACTGTAATATTTATCTATAAGTTGTATCCTATTCATATTATCTTTGAATCCTGGGTCATCAGGAATTCTGTGCTTTAATAAGATTGATAGCCATAACATAACGTTTGATTTATCAATATCCAATGTTCTTAATCCATCAGTATTCAATCTGTATGCACTGCACACACCACTACTTCCTCTAGCTGATGCCCAAAGTCTCGCACCATCCTCATCCTCTGTACAGTAAAATGCTTTTCCATAGTCATTACTGTCATTACATTTAAGTTTACTTGGTTTCTCTACTACATTAAATCCACCATGATAAATTGTTATAATTTTATCCATTCGTCCTCCATAGATTTATGAATTTTTATACAACTACAGTAATTTACACTATTATCTGTAATAGTAGTTAAATAGGTTCTTTATCTGAAGTATTTATATTATTAACTACAGGTACATTACCTCTATCTTGAAAATTATTCATACGCTCTAACTTATAGTCTGATTCTTCGTACGAATGCTCTTTAGATACTGCCTGTCTTTTTCTTTCTTTTCTAGACTTATTAAGTTTATTAAATAATCTTGTACCTCCCTTTAGTAAAAGCATTCCAGCCTTTGCAACAACTTTTACAGTCTTAGCTGCTAATTTACCTACTGTCATACATACTTGTAAAGCAACTGTTGGTGCAAAGTAAAATAATGCTCCCATTCCAATAATCACTATTATCCCTATTATAATGAAAGTCCATTTCATTATTTACTTCCTCCTTAGATTAAGTCTTTGTATAATTCTTCTACATCTATTTCTACTCCAAGTAAATATTTACTTTTAAATATTATTCCTTTAGATATTCTGTGAGCATAAATTGTCTCTGAGTATAACCCATCTTCTTCTAGATTGAATACAACTATAGTTCCTTCTTGACCAACTATTATGAATTCTTTAACTCCAATAGATTGGTAGAGTTTTCTTTTTGTTTCCTTGTCTCTTATAATATCTTCTTTAGTACTTGTAGATAAAACCTCTATTATAAGACATGGCACAGTTTTACAAAATAAACCTTTCCATTGTGGACAACATGCTACAAATACATCAGGCTGTATGTAATCTCTTGGACTTTTCTTAAACTCTTCTGGTATGTTAACAGCTACATTCTCAGTGTAGACTTCGCAATTTAGGTTAGGTATACTGTTATCTAGTTTAGTAGCTAGTCTTCTTACAAGTTTATTATGAAGTGGACTAGTTGGAGACATATAAATAATCTCACCACCTATAATCTCTTTTATATCTTTATCTACAGTACAAGCTACTTCTGAAAAAGTCTTCAGGTTTTCTAGTTCCATTATTTATACATCTCCTTTATTATTTATTACTTGTTGAATGGATAAAAAGTGTATCTAAATTTAAATTCATCTTCCCAGTCATAAAGATTTCTTATTTCTCCATCTACTATGCTTGAATTAATTAATCTACAGTCAACATCAATGTCATTCTCTTTACATAAAACCGCTCTGTGATGACCATCAACTATCCAATAAAAATTATCAACTTTAACTATATCTATAGGCCTTATTGGCAATTCAAGAGATTCTATGTATTTATTATTTAACTCTTTTATTCCTTGAGTTGGTAATAAATTATTAAAATTCATTTTAATTATATCATTCTTTATAAAATTGTAAAATGCCTTCTCTATCTCTTCTGCAACCTCTGAAGGACTTTTAGTAGTAGTATCGACTACTAAATCAAAATTATCTTCATTATGAAAATTTACTCCATACAGATTATTAAACCTGTCTAGCTCTGATTGCTTTCTAGATACTAACTGCTTATATGCCTCTTCATCACTTGAGTAGGTCTCTACTGCTCCTCTGTTAGATTTTCTAGCTCTTCTCACTATTTCCATTGGGTCTGTTTTTAGATATACTTTAAAACTTTCTGGTAAAAAGAACCAACCCATTCTTGCATCTACTATTATAGAATCTTCACTTCTAAAATCAAAGATCTTTTTATCAAGTAATAAGTCATTCTTAGTCCCTTCATACTCTTTATTAAGTTCAAGAACTGATATCCCTTTAGCCTCTGCTTCGTCCCTAAAGATAGTTCCTATACTAACAAGTTTCATAGATAAGGAATCTATCAGTAGTTTACATGTTGTTGACTTACCGCTGCATAAATCTCCAGTAAGTGATATTTGTTTAGGTTTTGTAATCGTTATCTCTTTAGATTTTCTATTAAATGAATTTATTTTTTCCATAGTTAAACACTTCCTTATATTTTTGTACTTAAGTTAATTATATAATTAACTTAAAATAAGGTACTTATAGAATACCTTAAATAAATTAACTAGTTAATTACTACTATAATAAAGTAGTATCAAATATACTAATTCTTTTTAATTTCTTTCTATTCCAAGTTTTCGTACATTGATCCTTTAAAAAATCTATCAGTACACTAACATCCTGTGTATCGCTAAAATGCTCTAAAGATTTATAATATAGTTTCTTATCTTCTTCGTAAATTATTATAGGTGGGTGTCCTTTCATCAATAAATAGTAATTCATTAACATTCTTCCAGTTCTACCATTACCGTCTGCAAATGGGTGTATAAACTCGAACCATGCATGTAGATAGGCGGCAACATTTATTACTTTATCTATAGTCACTGGTCCTACTGAATTAACTTCCTCTAGTAAAGATTTCAGTTCTTTTTTCTACATCATCTGGATGAGCACCTACATCGCTAATACCTACTGCAAAATCACCTTTCTTAAATGTACCTGCCATCTCACCTTTTGCTACTAGGTCGTCAGACATTGCTCCTTCCATCAACATTAGATGAAGTCTTTTTAATAAATCTATGGTTATAATACTATCTAATTTAGATTCTTCTATTATAAATTTAATACATCTTTTTTGATTTAATTGTTCTATTAAAGTTATAACTTTACCAGTAAATTTAGTTACTCTTCCTATTTCGAATATATCTCTAGTGTCATTATAATCAAATTCTTCATTTTCAATTTTTCCAGAATTATAGCAGAAGTTTACTGTAAAAGCCTTTAGGTCCTGCGACTCTCTTTTATAATTATTTATAATATCTTCATACATACACTATCTACTCATCTATTAAATTACTGGTTTATATCTAATTGGTCATATAGTACTTTGGATATGGATTCGTTGTTTGACGTCTCATAAAAATCTTTCATTGATTTTATATACTCTATAGCAAAATTATTCTTCATTATTAGCATTGGCTGTCCGCTAAAACATAAATGGTGCAATGCTACTACGTTAGCTGTCCTTTTATTACCGTCTATAAATATTTGCATTTTTGCAATTCCTAATGCAAGACTAAATGCTTTATTTATTTCACCTTCAATTAAATTAACTTCTTCTATAATATTATTAAATAATCTATCAAGCATTTGGAAATCTGGTGGAGTATAGGATGAACCATTTATGAATACGTTAGTTCCTCTAGTTCTACCACTCATCCTACTCTTAGGTCCTACAACGATCATAGAGTTGTAAGTTTCTATTAGTTCTCTTGTAACAGGCTTTGTAATGTTAGCTTCCATGAATGACATTACTTTATTCATTGCCCATACTTCTTGTAGATCCATCTCACTTAAAGAGCGTGAGAATTTTAGGGTTGAGAAAGTTCCTGTAGTTAAAAGCTCTATGTCTTCTATACTAGCCAAATTACCTTCTGTAGATAACACCCCTTTTATAATTTTATTTCTAAAAAAACTTAAATTATATAAGTAATCTTCTTCTGTTCTCTTAGGTGAAATGTCCTTGAATCTTCTTACAATAAAATCAGAGTCTTTAGTTTTGTAATCACTAAATCTATTTAAAGTATCCATAAATTAATCTCCTTATATTAGTAGTCTTGTATAATTACTAAATGGAGTATACAGTATTTAATTGTATACTCTATTAATAATTAAATCTTCTCTACCTTCACTAGTTTAAAGTATTCATTACCTTCAATACTAAAATCTTCAATAGTTGAACCTACACTATAAAAATCATTATCTATCATAAGCCTGCCTGATTCATCTATTTTAGAAGTTTCTAATACATAAGAATAGTTATCATCATTTAGAGTAAATGATGTTACCCACTTACCTTCTTCGTACTTTTCTACTTCTGATAAAATGTAATTACCTACTAGGTTTGGCTTCACTGTTAGGTTTGTAGTATCTTTTTGTGTTGTATACAAAGTGATTACTACAAACAGTAGTGCAACCACTAATGATGTATTTTGTATCAATTTCTTAATATTTACAGTATTATTCTGCACTGAATCAGCTCCTTGTTTTGATTAATTATACAGAATCTATACTTACTGCATAGGCTACCTTGTTATCAAAAGAAACTATCATAACGGGAGTATGTTCTTTTGAAGATATGTAAAACTCTTTATTACATCTAACTTTCGTTATTGCTACATTATTACTGAACAATACATCAGCGTAATATTTACTAGCTGGTCTACTATCTGCTGAATTAGTAGTTACTCTATAAGTAGATATCAACTCTCCATATTGTATTTTTTTGTAACTAGAGTCATTTATATTTCTCAGCTTTATTATAGAACCTACTATAATGGCTAGGGCAAAACTTAGAAATATTAAAACAAATATACTAACTCTTAGCACACCATTAGAGCTAGAACTTTTTATCACGAATAGCGATGTAAATAATATCATTAGGGTTGCTACGAATAAATTCCACTTATGTACACCTCTAATGTATTTTATTGTTTTTTCAAAGTTAATACTGTAATCATTGTTTAATACATCTTCTTCTAAGTCTTTGACCTTTATATACTTCCTAATAGCTGAATTTGAATAATTATCATTATTACTCATTTTATCCCCCTGTGTAAAATAATTTTAGCAACTAATCACTAATTGGAGTGTACACGTAATATACACTCTATTAATAATTATTTTATATTATTAAATGCATTTGATCTTGAAAACTCTCTTTTACTGTAAGTTTTTATCAAATACTCTATTACAGTTACTATATCCTTAGTAAATGTATAAACCTCATCACACTCACTCTTACTTGTAATAATATAATTATCTCCAGGATATCTCTTGTCAAAATAGTAATCCTGTATTTTTCTGAAAATATTATCATAAGTATCTAACTCTTTTATCTGTAGCTTATTAGATAATACAGTTAGTTTATGAGATTTAGACAATTCTCCACATTTTATTTCTAGTAAATACTTTAATGACTTTTCTATATACTGTTGACAGTGTACGACTATAACATCATACTCTTCAGTGTACTTATACATGGTATCTGCAGATAATAAATCCTTTTTAGCAAAGTCGTAATAATTCATCCTTCAATTCCTCCAAGCCTATACAATCCATTTCTATATTTTTAAGAAATAAGTTTGTAGATTTTAGTTTTAAAAATTCATCTATTGAATAGTACTTAACATCTATGTCAATATCAGTTATGTTACAGTTATCAAGTTTCATAGTTATACTACTTATTAAATTAATATCTTTAGGCTCTGTTCCTAATAATAATAGGTCTAGGTCACTAGTATCACTAATTAATCTTTTTGAAACACTTCCAAATACATAAGAATATTTTACAAATTCTAACTGTCCTGACTCTATACAGTCTATAATACATTCTATACAGTCTATAAAATTCTTGTACATACTCATTAGCACTGTCCCCTCTCATTATAGTTGAGTTACTACTTCTTTGTTTTTACTATACTGACACAGTCTATTGGAAAGCTACCTATCATTGTAGATATGAGTCTAGCTTCATACTCATTTCTAGCTCTTATGGTATACTGAATATCCTCACAGTATACATAGCCGTCAGTTCTATTTACGAGAAATATGTTATTAGATTTCATGTTCCTATTAGGTAATACTCTATTTGTTATTAACTCTTCTTTATCTGATTCTATAGTGTCTAATACATTAATATCTAATTTTGCACAATTATAAATAAATCTAGTAAGACCGCTACAGGTCCTTAGATAATCTTCTCTTGCTAATCCTGTTAAAGGTTTTTACATCCTTACCTCCTCTATAACATGGCTGTCTGCCAAAACTATCTAAAGTCATCACTGTAATCATCTACTTTATTTTTATTAAGTCTTTCATAGACTTGATAACTCGATTTTTTATTATCTCTTTATAGCGTAAAATATATCTGACTATTACCATTTGCATTCATTTAAGAAATTATATAATCTTACAGAATCTATAAATTTCTTAATATTTGAGTTCTCATTGTATAGATATACTACACAACTTGATTCTCCACCTACATATACGGTTCTGCCTACGCAGTAGCCATTTGCTTCAAGGTCTTTACAAAACATAAAAAATACCTCTCTAGTTATGTCCTCAAGTAGTCCAATAGAACTATTCATCTCGTACTCATACACACCTACTCCAGCTCTTCTACTTAACTCAAGTATTATAGAATCTCTAGTAAACTCGATTTCAATAGTTTTTTTCTCTTTATGATTATATTTTAGTGCTTTCTCTACATCCTCCATAAATCCTTCTGACATTGAACCCTTAACCATTTCATAAATTTCATTAGTGGTATAGCCACTACTCCATTTCTTTGTACTTAACTCCTCTATAGACTTTAGAGAACTGTTTATAGAAGATAAAGAATTTTTCATCACTAATCTCTCCTCTGTTGTATTTAATTTAATTATACTACTTCTTTGTTTTCTAGTAGCGAAGTATAGACTACCGAGCAAATCGTATACAGATTTAAACTTTCTATTTTTATATGTTTATTGATTTAATATAAATCTAAATATCTTCCTACCATTGTCTGTTAATTCAAATTCCACTATAACGTCTTCGTCCTTGTTATAAGTTTTATAACTCTTAACTTCCGCGCCTTCAAGATTAGAAATTACTTATAAGTCGATAAGACTATAGTCTGCTCTTCATACAACTAAACTTGATTTGTCATTACTTCTAATAATATCACCTCTAAAATCATTTACCCTCTTCTAAGAATTTCCTTCTTTTTTCAGCAATTATACCTCTAGGATGGTTCTCTAGGAATTTCAAATCTTTTGTTTCATCAGTTAGTAACCAGTAGAAATCCTCATGAACAGTTCCATAAGTAATATCTATTATAGGCATTATACTATACCAAGCTAATCCCATATCTTCAAGTACCATCCCTAACCCTTGATTGTGCTTCTCTATAACTCTATCAGAAAGAAAATCTTCTATGTTCTTTCTAGTTGGATTGTAACTTATATCTGACTTCCATGGAAATAAAAGTAAAGGTAGTGGTCCCTTAAAATATAAATTCTTTTCAAATTTTAGGCTGGGGTATTCTATTGTGCCTACTAAATCATCATTATACTTTACATAATAAATCTTTTGCATACGATAGCCTCCTATTAAAGGTCTTTGAAATAAACTCTTTACGCTCCTTAGGCATTTGTAAATCTTCGAGTAAATCATCTATTCTAATGTCTAGATTTATATGTTTTAATGATGACTCGTCTATTAATTTAATCTGCTTATAATGTTTAGACCTAAATGGCTTCGATTCTGAATCTCTATCATATCTACTATAATTAGTAATCATTTCTTCGGTAATAGTATCACTTGTGTAAAAGCTTTCACCATTATCGTATATAGTACAGAAGTCTTTTAATTTAGACTCTTCAAATATAAATCCAAAGTTTCCTAAGTGTCTATCTACATTGTTTATAAGGAAGTCAAATAAAATCATCTCGTCTACACGTATTTTGTAATCAGGAAACTTAGTTATTAATAACTCGTATAAATTATTTGATCTTATATCTTTATCAGATAATAACTTTATAATTGGAATATAACTCTCGTTACTATTTAAAAAATCTTTTGTATAACTTACAAGTACTCTAGGTATTACCTCTCCTTCTTGTACTGTTAAATCTATTCTGTCAATAAATGTCTCTACACAGCTTATTCCCATAACCTTAGCTACCCTACTTGCTAGTAATTCTGATAGAGGTTGTGTGTCTGAAAATTTAAAGAACCTGTACTCTCCTGATTTTATAAAATGTTTTACTCCTGTTATATCACAATCCCACTTACATAGATATCCCTTTGAAGTTCTCGATAAAGATATACTATTAATCTTTGTACCTGATAAAGCATTAGTAGGTTCATTGGAAAATGAATTAATCGTTCTGAAAGTATTCATAACACACCACCTTATTTTATTTTTATATATTTACTAAATTGTTAGAACTAATATAAGACTTCCGTATTCTATTTTTATATATTTATTGATTTAACTAGTTTAGGGTTGAATCCTCCGAAACAATCTATTTTACTTCTTGTTGCATCTAAACCTATAACTTCTACGAAATTCTTATAAAACCCGTCCCTAGATAATCTATCGAATCTTGAAAATAAACCTATAGTAGATATCGGAACGTCTAACTTATCCCATGTAGAATCAACTACAAATATACTACTGCTTAGCAAAGTAGTTAAGCCCCTTTTGGTTCTTTTAGGAGTTATAAAACTTTCACTATAATTAATTCCTTGAGATGCTAAAATCCTAGAGGCATACGCTGGTCCATTTAAATATACTCCAATAGGAACTAAGGTCTTTAGGTCATTGTACTCTATTACTCTTTCTGCAGAGCCTATAGACTTTATTGTTTTAACAGTTATGGGAGTAGATATTTTTTCAATAAATCCTATAAATACTTTATTGTCCTTTGAAAAGAATAATAACTTAGTTACATCTATTATACCAGTCTTTATGTCAAGTAGTTTATATAAATCCATAATTCTTCTCTTCATTAATGAGCAACCATCAATACTGTCTATATCATAGAAATCATATACAGATAAAACTTCTATATCAGAAAGCAGTAAAGTACTTTGTACACTATCAAACTTATCTGAAGACTCCATATCTATATAGGTAAGTTGTATTTTTGCATTCACTGATTTAACTAGGTTGAATGAAATACCATACTCTTCGGTACCTGCTAAAACCTTTGGGATATTTGCTATATAAGCAAGGAACTCTTCCGGCAACATAGTATCTACATTACATAAAGACATATTTATATAATTAGCTACTGTTTTAACTCTACTTTCATGAGAGAAGAACTTATCTCCATATCTTAGATATAAATCTATTACTAGGCTGTCGTAAGTTCTTTGATTATTCTCTTCACCACAATAAATGTATATCCTGTTATTCTTCTCTTGATGTATTTGCATAACTATCTTATTAAAAGTTTCTATGTATTCAGTGCTATAAGAATTTACTTTACTAAGTAAATCACAGTACTCTGATAAATCAAATAAATTATTTGTACCTAGATCTTTCTTATACTTATTTAATAGGTCCTCCCTAGTCATCTTTCTAAATAAAGACTGTACTGTATTTATATTAGGATATACTCCTTTTACTGTATTATATAAATTAGTAACAATGTCTATACTATCACTTAAAACAACTAAATGAGTGAATTCCTTATCTTCAGGTATGTTTATAATCTGCTCTTTTAGTTGAATTCCAAGCTCAAGTTCTGGCTCTATAAACAGTACATAACTTTCTCTAGTACTAAGTATACTATTGAATGTAATACCGAATTCTTCGTATACACTAATCTGTGAGAAATCAATTGAGTTCTCCGAGTCAGCTATTAGGTAAACTTCCTTCTGATTTCTTACATTATAGTAAAATTTAATTATATCTTCCATATAAGAAAATATTCCAACTGCATTAATATCTGCAGAAGCTTTCTCTCTAAACTCTTCATATGTTAGCCTCATTTAAACCACTCCAATCTTTTACGTCTATTAGTTTGACCATGTCTCCAGTCTTTACAAGTAAATGCTCTCTTCTATCTAGGTCCTGATAAAGTTCTCCGCTTTGAGATATTAGAATTATCTGTAATCCTTTATCTGTAAACTCTCCTATTATAGTTCCTAACTTTCCTTTATTCTCAACAGAAGATGCTCCAAAAGCTTCATCTATAAAGAACTTGTTAGAACCTATTAATGTTCCAGTAGATATAGAACCCGTGAATGAAATTAACTGTTTCATTAATCCGCTTGCCGAATTCTTAGGCGCTCTTCTCTTACCGTACTTATCTACCAGTACTAGCCTAGCTTTTCTTTTACCACGAAGTGTTCTATACTCTAGGGTAGGTACTGTATTTTCATTAGGGAATATCCTAGTCATGTCTCCTCTTATTCCATCCTGTATGAATTTTAATCTACGGTCTTTAAAATCATTATCTTCTTTTTTAGCTCTTTCAAGCATTAAATTCATTACATTTAGGTAGGTACTTAAGGAGTCTATTACCCCGTCAAGTTCTACAATTTTTAATCTAAATTCATCAAACCTACTATTATCTTCTACAACCTTATCTCTATATGACTTCTTATAATTATACCTTCCTGTTAGGTTATTTAATCTATCTCTCATTTTTGTTTAACCTAGATATTATAACTTTAGTGCCTTTTATTGAGAATGCTATAAAGTTAGTATTTATATACATCTTGGCGTCTCCACCAACTAAGATAAATTTACATACCCAGTTAGGTAGATAGAGATTTGGAAGGTTTTGTGGATTCTTATCTATGTTTAGGTCTATTGGTTTAGCTTCAGATAATAAAGATTTTAATAACTCATCCTCATTTATTTCTACAGAGTCTTGTTTTATAGTGCTTTTGATATTTTCTACTCCTATAGAAACTTTAAATTCGCTAGTTGGTGATTTTAGGTTTATACATTTATCAACTAGGTTCAAACTACATTCAAATGACTCATCTATATTATATCTTCTTGTAACTGCTGTTAAATTCTTTATTCCTAAATCTAAAGTATGACTAAATCTAGACTTAGCTATAAAATCCATATCAGTAGTGCTCTTAACTCTATGTTTACTGAAGAAAGCATGTATACCATTATCTCCAAGGTCTGCATAAATATAATTTTCTATAAAGTATATTCTATCTGATTTAGAAGTTATCCTTCTTAATGTCTTAGCTGGTATGCTAAAATTTGGTGCATTAAGTTTCTTGAATAAATAACTTCTATTGAATACTCCAAACGCTACATTGTCTATACAGCTTACATTTATATTCAATCTTGTAAACACATATACTATACTAGATAGTGATGCTGTATCTATGCTATCAAAATTAGATTTACTATTTATAAACTCTAATTTATCTTTAAATATCTGAGAACCTCTTTGTCTATTAAAAATAGTATGGTATATAAATGACATAGATTTATTATAGAATACACACTTAGTTGTACTATCTAAAACAACTATATCCATAAAAGCTTCTTCTGATAAGTTAGATATAACTGACTTTGGTAGTCTTATACAGAACCCTTCTTCAGAACCACTTATAATATTAAGTTGCATAAACTCTAGACAATCTCCACTATCACTGCTCATTACTGATATTTCCTTAGAATAATAAACCTCTATGAAATCTCCAGAAAATTCTTTAAATTGTTGTAACTTATCATGTTCTAATAACATCTTTAGCTTCATGATAGTGACTCCTCTACTATAGTCATTAGTTTCTCCATTAACTCTTTATTTGATTTTATGAATCCTTGTAACTCCTCATAAGATAATTTATCTAGGTTATCTATATAGTTCTTATCTAAAAGATTTGGACACTCACTAACTATCATGTGTTTTGTAGAATCCCCTATATTATCTATAAGTCTACTGTAAGATAATTTAGCTTTGTTGATTAATGCTTCATTAGATTCTGCTTCGATTTTTAGTCTAGTTATCTTGTCTCTATATAATTTAATTTTATCATTTATCTCCATAATTAAATCTCCCTTAATTTTTTTGCACAGTCTGCATATATACTATCAGTAGAATCTACTAATACCTCATCTACAACTATGTCTACAAATTCATTACCAAAGAATGTTTTTAAGGAAGTTAGTGGATTATCATCCAAACTTTCATGACTTCTAACTTCTTTTCTATCTTTAGTATTCTTATATTTTTCCTGCTGTGTTAATACTGATTTTTCATTTACACACTGTTCTCTAGTCATAAGATTATATTTATTATCTTCTATATTTATTAGAGTTCCATCAGTCACTATTATTGCAGGAATATTCCTTTCTATAAAATCATTAGATACTTCTCTGCAATTAGTTCTTCCACTACTGGCTAAATACTCTAGTGTTAAATTCTTATCTGTATCTTCCCATTTACCATACATTAGGTGGTTATGTCCGAAGAAGCAGTATCTATAATTATC
Source organism: Anaeroplasmataceae bacterium (assembly GCA_051651765.1). GTDB lineage: Bacteria > Bacillota_I > Bacilli_A > Acholeplasmatales > Anaeroplasmataceae > JBOFSX01. The sequence continues at coordinate 13,744 of JBOFSX010000090.1, forward strand.
AAGAACTGTACTATCATCTAGGTATACGAATCTGAACTTTCCTTTAAGTTCTTCATCACTAAAATGAGATAAGTATGATTTACTTCTTCTAGCTTCATCAAGTATTCCTTTAAAAACAACGTCTTGATGAAATAAACCAAATGTTGTTTTATCTAATGATGGTTCAAGTATCTTGCACCCGTAATGATTGAATAAAATCTCTACGTCACCATCATCTATTCTATCAACAACATTTATACATCTAGTTCTTCCTTTAGCTACCCAGTTACCGCCTCTGAAGTTCTTAACTCTATCTGACTGTATCTCATCTGTTAAGAACCAGAAAGGATTGTTAGTATAGTAGGTGAATTCATGATTACCAACTACTGAACTGATAGAGTGGAAAAATCTCTCTAGTCTATGTATAGAAGAATATGCCTCTAGAGCTGCTTCTAAATCTCTGTAAGATGTATCAAAAACATCTCCTAAGAAAACTAGATGAACTCTATAACCAAGTTTCCTGTACTTTAAAGAAAGGTTAATCATTTCGTCTTCCACCATATCGGTTTCTGTTTTATATGATATTCTGTTAGCTTTATTTTTATAACTTTTATGTAAATCACTAACTATTAGGTATACATTCGTTATTGATGTGGAGGATACTGCCGTAGATTGGACACTCATAATTTATACCTCCGATATTATTTAAATAACTAGATAAGTTAGAAATATCTTTTTGTAATATAGTTATATCAGATATTGATTCAAGTGTACTATTAGAATCTTTTATAACTTCTATAATATCTAAAAGTAATGAACTACTCTTTGTATCTTTAATATCTATAACACTTGAAATATCCTCAGTTATAGAGGAAAGCTCACTACAATAATCTAATATAGCTACATACTTATGCACATCAACTGTATCAGATATAGTAGATAGTGTTTTAGAAATATCACCAACTACAGATACTAGATCTACTATAGATTCCAATTTGTCAAAATCACTTAACTGTACATTTGATATCTTATAAGATATTTGCAAACAATCATAAAGTGATTCTACAAAATCGACATAACTATCTATAACATCTATGTCACCATTTATATCTTTTATATCAGATAAACTATACACTAGGTTTGACGAGTACTCAAGTAAGTCAACAAATAATGATAAGTCATTTAAATTATCAACTGATGGTACTAAATTAGATAATACTTCGTCACTAGATAATAATGAATCTAATACAGGTAATAAACTTTTACATACCTCTAGGTTATAATCTAGTACCGTTATATCGACATAGCTAAACT
>JBOFSX010000091.1:0-1711 GCA_051651765.1 Anaeroplasmataceae bacterium
AGATATTAGCACATTAAATAATATCATATTGCTGATAAATAATCTACATAAAGATGAAAATATTTCAAATGATTTTAGAATTAGTATAAATAGATATTCAGAATCAACATATGATTCGAAGTGGTTTATTTCTCAGGTAAAATATTTAATATCTAATTTAAATATTTTACCAAGTATTACTATGCATACTAATGGAGATTATTTTAATAATAATGACATGAGTATGTTTTATCAAACTATAAATAATATAATTATAAATAGATATGATGACGCATTTGAAGATGCGATTATGTTCATTGAAAATAATAATTTTAATATAATAAAGATTGATTTTTCTCAAAATACAATTTATTGTAATAAAGAAAATTCAGACATTAGAATAATATATAAAAAAAAAGAAGTAATGAAAATTAAAAATAGAGGTGGAGAATTAACGTCGTTTAATTCAATTGAAAAATGTGTTAATTGTGATATAGCAAAAAGTATGATTGCAATTGACTATAATGGCAATATAATGCCATGTTGTGAACTTCACAGTGATATAGCTAATCACAAATGTGCGTCTCACGGAAATGTAAACACAATTGATTCAGCTGAACTTAGTATTAAAATAGAAGAATTTAATAGTCTGAATTATAATTGCTGTTTGCATTGTGAAGCAGAATATGATAGAATAATATAGGTGGTGAAAAAAATTATCTGTAATGCTAAATACAATTCATTGTCATATTGCTATGTGAATGATGAAATAAATGAGGACATCTGTTGCAAATTCCCTAATTTATTTTTAAAAAATGCAAATGGACACACTAACAACAAATCATTTTCAGTTTGTGAAAAATGTAATTTAAGAGAATATTATAATGAATTCGATGTGAATAATGGGATACAAAATATTGTAATAAGAATGGGTAATAGATGCAATTTAAAGTGCTTAATGTGTAATGAAACATATTCCAGTAAATTTGGCAAGCTATATGAATCGAATGAATACACTGAATTTTATATTGATAAAATACGTGAGAACATGTCTACGTTAAAAGTAATCTCATTAATAGGTGGAGAACCATTTTTATATGCTGACATAATAAATAGAATTGTAGAAATTGTAAAAGATACTGATATTATGATAACAATGAATACAAATTGCACTATATACGAATATGATTTTATTGAAAATCTTTTTTTAAAAATAAAAAATATTGATATAATGTTATCAATTGATGGATATGATTCTAATTCTGAAATTAGAGTCGGTAGTCCAGATATATCAAAGATAATAGATAACTGTAAAAAAATATATTCTCATAAAAAATATATTACCCAAAAGATTACTGTAAATACAGTTGTTTCGACCTTAAATATAGCAACCTTATCAAATGAAATTGACAGTCTGTTGGCTGAAATAAAAAACGAAATATCTTACATAAGATACTCTGTACTTATAAGTCCATCTATTTATTCAATTATAACTAATGCAGACTTCGTTGACGAATTAATTAAATTAATAGAACTTATGAATGATAAATACAAAAATATAGAATTTAATAAAAGCGATTTAATATCGAGAATATCACTTATGTTCAATGGAGATGAATAAATATGGAAATAAAAAAAATATCAATAGAATTACATAACTACTGCAATAGAAGTTGTGAATTCTGTATAATTCCGCCACTTGGCAGAAATAAATTAGAGAATAAGAAAAATA
>JBOFSX010000092.1:0-3464 GCA_051651765.1 Anaeroplasmataceae bacterium
AGTCTTATGGACTAATAACGGTGGCTACGTTATAACGTATGAAACACCAGATGGAGTGCTTAATCATGTAAATGGTGGTCGTGCAAGAAGATTGCAAAAGGAATGGATTACTGGTACTAAATGGGTTGGCGATTTTATATTTGTTGACGAATGCCATGTAGGTAAAGCAGAACATTATTATTATATTTCACACAAAAGGAAGTTATAATATGTCTATACAAGAAGCTATTAACGAACGTAAAAAGAAACTTGCTACAATGAATATTGACACAGAAGAAGTCATTCGAGATAATATTGCAAGAAAAATCACTGATATGAGAACAAAAGATACATATATTAAAATTGATATGCCAATAGGGATGACAAGTAAGGAATCTGATTCTTTGTTTAAAGCAATCTGTAAAGAAAATGGATTCTATCTAGAAATTAGACATAAACATAGTTATGACTGGGACTATTATATTCATATTGATAATATATTGTTTGCTAAATTAAATTATATTAAAAAACAAATAGCTAGAAAGCCAGTAATTGTAGTAGGTATTATTATAATAATTGCAAAATTACTTACGATTAAATAAAAGTGTTTTTTGCATTTCCCTACGCTCACGCATACGCATATATACAAAACTGTTTTTTTAGTTTTGCTACGCTCACGTGAGCCTGGGTATATAAAAAGTGTTTTTTCAAATCCACTACGCTCACGTGGGCATGTGTAAATAAAATTTGACTTTTAATGATAAAGATGATATACTATGTGTATGAAGTGAGGTGAGTTAATGACACGACCAATATTTGGAATTGTATGTATAATACTGATATTATTAGTATTAGTTCCACAGGTTATAAGAATCTTGAAGTCTACGGATGATACATTCATCATAATAATGACACTGTTTGGATTTTCTGTATTCGGCATAATCCCAATTCATATGATATTCATTGAAACATTTTTAAAATGAAAGTGAAATTTGACAATATTTGAAAAGTGTAGTATACTATGTATATAAAGAACGAAACACTCATTATGAGTGTCCAACGGTAGAAGCCGTTGCTGACGAGTTCAGAACACGGGAATAATAAGGAGAGTATAACACATGAAAAAATTAGCACTTTTATTAGGAACAATCGTATTAGTTGGGACGACAGCATTTGCAAAGGAAACTGTTGTGCATGAAGAAATATTACCACCTGAAATTGTTTTTGAAGAAATAGTTGTTGATATGCAAGATACATTTAAACCTACTGCTGTTGTTAACGTAGAAGGAAGACATTATGGAAAAAGAGGAGATAACAACTCTTATGAAAGAATACAAGTTGAAACTAACGTTGAATTAACAGAGAACCAAAGATTTGATATTAGAGGAAGAGATTATACGAATAATGGTAAAGACGTTAGAGTAAGATATTACTTAGACCATAATGAGCAATTAACATCAAGACTACAATATGAAGATATTGAAAATTCATCTGAATCAATTCAATATCAATTAAGATATAATTTTGTAAACAAAGACAATGGACTTTTAAGTAAGTTTGTAGTTGCACCAACAATTGGATATGGTAAAGTTTCTGCCGAAGATGACAAAGAAAAGTTTAACCAATATGGATTAAATACAGAAATGTATGGTTATCTTCCATTAGGTTTCGAATGGGAATTTAATACATACAATACACATGAAACTGTTAATGGTAATAGTCTTGTTTATGATGATGGAAGCAAAGAATCAAATTACTCAATGGTAGAGTTCTACTTATACAATAATGTTCCATTATATACAAAAGATAAATTAGAAATATCTCTTGCTTTTGAAGGTGGAGTTGACCCTTATATCCATTATTACACTGGAAGCAATACAGATACATTAACACTATATGCAGAGCCTACAATCAGAGCTGATTATTCTGTAAACCAATACATTACAATGTATACAGGTGCTGGGCTTAATTATCAAAACATGAATGACCATGCAAAACATATCGGAGATTTCGAAGTACAAGCAATAGCTTACGCTGGTCTTAACGTTAAATTCTAATAGTAAATTTAAAGCAATCGGTAAAACGATTGCTTTTTTTATGTTTTAAATAATGTAAATGAAAGTTGTAATTATTTGTGTTATATGATATAATAAATGTATAACAAGTAAAGGGAGCTAAGAAATGGAAAAATGTAATGTAGAAGTTAAAAAATATGTAGATGTATTTTATTGTAAAACAAGTAAAAAGATGTGTCCATTATTCAAGAGTTGTAAAGACTTTAATGGTGGTGAAAAGTAATGTCAAAGTATATGATATGTGAATACTGTAAACATGGAGAAGTAAAGAATACATACGGAGAAACTGTTGCATGGTGCAACAGGAAGGATAAGTCATGTAGATACAATGACACATGTAATAATTACAAAGAGAACACTAAGAAGATAAAAAAAGAAGAATCGGATAAGGTAATGATGGATTGGTTGAATCACAGAGGATAAGATGTAAATGGAATTTGACTTTTAACAATAACAATGATATAATAAATGTATAGAAAATAAAAACAAAAAGAGGAGTGATTAAGAATGTTAGGAAACAATGGATTTAGAAAAATAGGTGTTATGGAGAAGCAGGATATGCTTAATAAAATGGTTGAAGCAATGGCTGTTTACAAATCAAGAAATACTATGAACTTATCAAATAAAATAGGAACTGCAATGAGTTTGACAGACTTACATTTAGCAAAATTATATTGGGTTTCTGTAAGTGCAATGGCAAGAACAGCAAAACATACTGGAAAGAATAAGAAGACTACGGCACACAGAACACTTACATCTGATTTTGATTATGGATTCGCAAAGAGAGTTGTAAACATGGTTGATAATGCCCTGTTGATAGCTAAGGAATTTGAGAACATGGCAAAAGCAGAAAGAGATATTAGATATATAAACATACGTCTTAATGGCGAGTTATTAACTGAAATAGATAGAGCAGAATTAGAAAGACGTAAAGCTTCATTAATTTCAATTACAAAAATGTATAATGCAAAGCCAACTATTGAATCATTAGAATTAACTGAAAATGAAAACAACTTAATTAAAATACTTAAAAAGAGTGCAAATAGAAAGAGATAGAAAACTGTTTTTTACAGTTCTCTACGCTCACGAGCGTGTATGCGTATTAAAAAATCCACTACGCTCATGCGTATATGTAAAAGTGTTTTTTTAAAATCACTACGCTCACGCACGAATGCACGTAATATACACATAAAACTGACAATAATTAAAAAGGAGCTTTAAGCTCCTTTTTTTTTATTAAAACTATTATTCTAAATACATTTTATCAAAACTACCATAAAACCCAATACAACGCTGTAAACGCCTAAATTAGGGCTTTTAAGCACTCAGCTTAATTATTCTCAGTTAGATGGGTTAAAACAGCGTATAATTGATTTAAAAGCTTATTACGAGATATTGTAATTTTGTAAA
>JBOFSX010000093.1:0-3129 GCA_051651765.1 Anaeroplasmataceae bacterium
AATCACTTGATGCTAAAGTATTATGAAAGATAACTCCATTTGTTGTTTTGCTAAATAATCCGAATTCATCAAATGTTCTAAACGTATCTGTGAATGTAGATGCCCAAGTATTACCACCACAACCAGCATCACCTGATTCAGTTACCCACATTTCATCACTATTAGAATATAATTCTCTTTCACCATTATTTATATAATGAGTAGCTAAACCATATTGAACTTTAAAATATTCTTCTTTAAGAGCATCTTCAAAATTCCAGTGACCACCAAAGAAAGCACCACGTTCAGAAACACCATTATAATAATGATAAGAGAATATATCAGCTTTTTCTTTAAATCCATTTAATAAAACTTTATTTGAATAAATTTTTAACATTGGATTACTTTCCATACCATCAGCATTTAATGCACATGGTCCAACTGTCAAGCAAGATGGATAATTTTCTTTTATGAATTTGTAAACTCTATCTTGAGCTTTTGCAAATCCACCACTTTGATAGTATTCATCTGGTAAACCAGCATTACCAATATTTGGTTCGTTCATAAACTCTACTGCATCAATTTCTTTACCATGTTTTTTACTAAATTCAAATATTTCTTTTATTTGATCTAATTTGTAATTACCATCTTTATCATAAGCAGCAGGACAGTTAGCGAATGATATTAATAACTTAGTATTTACATCATTACAGTAATCTAATACAGATAACCATTGTTCTTTAGTTAAAACTGATTGATAACCCTCAGGAGCTTTACCACCAAATTTATTTTCAAAATCATAATATGTCGAATTTGCCCAAGTTCCACTAACACGAACATAAGCATCTTTTAGACCTTTTGCAAAAGTTCTTAGTTTTTTGTTCTTTAAATCGATTGGATCATACCATTGCATTAAGTTTTGAAATTCTTCAGGTTTAGAAATTTGAGGAAACTGTTCAGTTCCTGCAATTTGTTCAGGAGTATAAGCTTTCCAGAACGTACCACCTGTTACTTCAGTCATCTCTATGTTATAAGAAACTAAAGCTTTATTCATAGTTCTAATTTTTTTTAAATTTCCTAATTCTAATTTCATTTAATTACCTTCCTTATCTATTTGTATTATATACAAATGTTATATATTAATAATATACATCAAAAAATATTACTATGAAATCACAAAATATGCTATAATACTAACATATTATGCTTTTTAGAAAGGGTTTTAATATGAATATTGAAAATAAATATGATATCTATCAACACGCTTACATGAAATATTTAAATAATAATGAATATTACAACATTTTTATTCATAGTTATCAAACTGAAATATTAAAAGAATTACACCATCATGATCACTATGAGATTATTTATATAATAAATGGAGTATTAGAATACCAAGTAGAAGGAATTAAATTTAATTTATATCCAGGAGATTTTATATTAATATCGCCTAAAATTCTACATTCTTTATTAAATAGCCATAAATGTAAAAGAGCAATTATTACGATTACAAAAAAAGTGTTAGCTGATTTATCGTCAGATAAAACTAATTTATTTGAAGTGTTTGAAAAAAGTATACAAAAAAGAGCTTATAGAATTAGAATGCCTGAAAATTTAGCTTATAAACTAATATCTAATCTTGATAATTTATCTGATAAGAAGAATTTTGGTTCAGACCTTATGCAAAAGTTTTCTTTAACAAAATTACTGTGTAAATTAAATGAATACTTAAATCCTTATGACGAAATTCAACTTGACAATAAACTAATATATGACATTACTATATTTATTAATGAAAACTTAGACAAAGACTTAAGGTTAGAAGTTATATGTAAAAAATTTCATATAAGTAATTCATATTTATCTCATTCGTTTAAAAAAGAATTAGGAATACCAATATCTAAGTACATAATTAAAAAAAGACTTCAAAAGTCAAAAGAACTATTAATTAAAGATTTATCAATATATGATGTCAGTTTAATGTGTGGTATTAAAGATTATAATTCTTTTTTTAGAAGCTTTAAATCAGAGTATGGAATTACTCCTAAAGAGTATATAAATTACGAAAATGAGTTTAAGTAATAATTTATACTATATTTAAACTATAATTTTTTGTATAATAATCAAGGAAGAGGTGAAATCATGAAAGATTTAATTAAAGGAATTGAAAACTTACCAATGTTGGTTAAATTAATATTCACATTATTATTTGGGTTTTTAACTAACTTTTATAGATTGTTCAGATCAATAGATAAACAGAATTTTATTGGAATTTTATTATCAATATTATTAATTATATTTGGAGGGTTCATAATTTTATGGATTGTTGATATAATTACAATAGTATTAGGAAACGATATTTGGTGGATTGACTAAAGATAGGGTGAAAAATTATAATAACAAGTAAACAAAGAAGCTATCTTAAAAGTTTAGCTCATCATTTAAAACCAGTTTTTCAAATTGGTAAAGACGGTATTGGTGAAAATATGATCACTGATATTAGAAATTATTTAGTAAAACATGAATTAATGAAGATTACTATTCTTAATAATTCTATGGTAGATTTTGAAGAGGCTACTAGAAGTTTCGAAGAAAACCATATTATTATTGTACAAAAGATTGGTAATACAATGGTTTTATACAAAAGAAGTAGTAAAGCAATAAAACCTATAATATTACCTAAACAAAAATGAGACTTGTCTCATTTTTTTATTTTTTTAAAAATAGATGTCTTTATATAAAAAAATAATATTCAATATGTTATAATATCTAATATGTAATGAGGTGAATTTGATGTCAGTAATTGATATATTTAAAGATAGACTTTTAGACACATCAGCTAGAAATCAGTTGATCAATTTAAATAAAGATAAAAGAAATTTATCAATTCAAGTTGATAACAAATCACTTTTATTAGAAAAATTATTATCTAATAAAAAGTTGAATTTATTTGACATTGATAAATATAAAAAAAACTACTCAGAACTTCATAATATTACTTTGAATGAAGATAATGTTAATGAACTATATTCTATTGTAAATAATAATATAGCAACTAACGAAGTGCTTGCGGTACATAATAATCTTGATACTAATTATATTTTAAAAATACTTAATAAAAAGAATACTGAGTTTATTAAAGAAAAA
>JBOFSX010000094.1:0-6825 GCA_051651765.1 Anaeroplasmataceae bacterium
TAATAACAAAATACATAACACCCATTACTATATAAACCATTTCAAAATCATATGTAGCATTTGCTATTTTTCTAAATGCTAAAGCTAGATCAAAACCAGCTATAAACCCTACTACTGACGTTTCTTTGATTAACGTGATAAATTCATTACCTAATGAAGGAATAGAATTTTTAATAGCTTGAGGTAATACTATATTAGTCATAACTACAGGATAACTTAATCCTAAACTTCTACCTGCTTCCATTTGTCCTTCAGGCACAGCATTAATACCACCTCTAATAATTTCTGAAATGTATGCTCCTGAATTTAAACCAAATGCAATTATCGCAATAAACATTGCATCACCTCTGTATGAAGCAAATACTATAAAATATATTATTAACAATTGAACAACTGCAGGTGTTCCTCTGAATATAGCTACATATGTATTAAATATTTGTTTTAAAATCAATATGAACCAATTTTGTGTCTTAGCGCTTGTTATGATACAAGTTAATAGACCTAAAAATAATCCAATCGTAAAACCACTAATAGTAATTAAAAATGTATTTAATAATCCTTTTAATATTTGTAAGTAATTATCATTTTTAATAAAGTTTAAAACAAATCTATTTATTAACGTCTCCCTAAATGACAAAAATAAAATTAATATAACTGATAGAACTATTGCTAACAGTGTTATTTGTATAATTCTTTCTTTTTTATTATTTAACATAATTACTCAGCTAAACTTTCGTAGTTTTCTATTATTGCTTTTAATTCCCCATTTTCTTTAATTAATGCAATGTATTCATTTAATTGTGTTTGTAATTGAGTATTTCCTATTTTAACTACAGCAGCATATGATTCAGAAGTTAAAACTGGTTTTAATATAGAAAGTTCTTTTTTTGAATCATTAGAATTATGTATTAACTTGTTAGCTGGTAATTCATCTATTATTACCGCATCAATAGCATTAACTTCCAGTTTAGAAATAGCTAAAGCTCCTGTATCAAAAGCCATTGCTTCAGCATCTTTAATTCCTGTGAATCCCCAATCATCACTACCTTCAACATAAAATTGAGCAGTTGTTCCTCTTTGAAATCCTATTTTTTTTCCTTCTAAAGCTTTAATTAATTCGTCTTTATCAGTTATTTTTGCTAATGGACTATCATTTTTAACAATAACTTTTTGACAAGCATCAAAGTAATAATCAGTAAAAGCTACACTTTCCGCTCTTGTTTCATCATAAGTTAAACCTGCAATTCCTACATCAGACTTACCTGATTTAACTGAAGGAATAATAGCATCAAAATCCATATCTACTATTTCTACTTTTTTTCCTATATGTTTTGCAAATCCTGTAATGATATCCATATCAATACCTTTAAATTCATTTCCAACTTTATATTCAAATGGTGGAAATTCAGCATTTGTTGCTACATATAATTTATCTTCATTACTTGAACATCCTGTAAGAGCAAATAACCCTAAAAATACTACCACTACACTTACTACTAATTTTTTTAAATTCATTTTCTTTCTCCTCCATATTTTATATTTTTAAAGTTTAAAAACAAAAAAGTCCCTAAACTTTACTTAAAAAGTCTAAGGACGTAAAATACGTGGTGCCACCTTAGTTTATTATTATCTCGCGATAATAAAACTCAATAGGTCAACATTATTTTGACCTAGACGCGATTACGGGCGAACCCGGCTTCCCTACTATAATTTCAGGTTGCTGCTCCAAGAGGCGTTCAATATATATATTGTGTTATACTTTCACCAATCTATAACTCGCTAAACAATAGTGATATATTTACTATTTCTTTTCATTGCTTTCTATCATTATATTCTAAATTAAATCAAAGTCAATAGATTGTATGAAAATAATTTATTGAATTTTATTTACTATATTTTAAAATTACATTATAATTAGTTAAAATACAATATAAGGAGAGTATCATGGAAAAATTTAATACAAAATTATTAAAACTAAGTCCAAGTAAAATAAGAGAATTTAACAATCTTGCTATTGAGAACAATGCTAAAGTTTATATGACATTAGGTGAACCAGATTTTAAAACTCCTGAGGTAATAAAAAAGGCTTGTATAGATTCAATTAAAGAAAATAATACTAAATACTCACATACATACGGAAGTTATGATCTTAGAAAAGCTATTATGGAGTATGAGAAAAAACAAAACAATATTGACTATACTACAGACGAAATATTAATTACTACAGGTTCTACAGAAGCTATTACCGCTACTTTATTTGCAATACTAAATCCTAATGATGAAGTAATTATTCCAACACCTTGTTATCCTTTATACAATTCAATCGTTGAATATCAAGAAGCTAAAATGATTCGTTTAGATACATCTAATAATAATTTTCAAATTGATACTAAAATGTTAAAAGATAAAATAACTTCAAATACTAAAGCTATTTTGTTAACTTCACCTAATAATCCAACTGGTACTATTTACAATGAAGAAACTTTACAGACTATATATGATTTAGTTAAAGGAACAAATATATTTGTGATTTTAGATGAATGTTATGAATTACTTATATATGAAAGTAAATTTGTTAGTTTTTCAAAATACAAAGATATAAAAGATCAAATAATAATTTGTAAAAGTTTTTCAAAACCATATGCTATGACAGGTTTTAGAGTCGGTTATCTAATGGGTGGAAAAGAATTTATTACTCAAGCCGCTAAAATGCATCAATACATGGTAGTTACTTCTAATTCTTTTGTAAGTGATGCAGCAATCGTAGCACTAAAAACTTGTGTAAAACCATTTGTAGATATTTATAAAACAAGAAGAGATTATATATATGAAAGGTTAATACATATGGGTTTAGATGTAATTAAACCTGACGGTGCTTTTTATGTGTTTCCTTCTATAAAAAAATACAAAATGGGTTCTTGGGAGTTTTGTTTAAATCTTCTAAAAACAAAAAAACTAGCATTAATACCAGGTATTTGTTTTGAAGCAGATGATTATGTTAGAATTAGTTACTGTGTAAGTTTAGAAACTATTAAAATAGCTTGTGATTTATTAGAAGAATATTTAAAAGAAATAGAGTAATAATCTTAAAGATTATTACTCTATTTTTAATAAATTTATAAAAAATTTTACTTTCATTTCAAGTATATCAGTATCAAAATAAATCATTGAATCATGAATGATATAAAATAATTTAAATAACTAGCTACATGAGTATTTTTACCTATTACTTCAATGTCCACTTTTGCATATTTATACACAAGTTTTTATATATTGAATAAGCTATGTTTTTATTAAAGAATAAAAAAAGGATTACTAAGTAATCCTTAAAACCAATAAATATTGGTAGATTTTAAAATGGTGCGGATAACAGGAATCGAACCTGCACTCCTAGGAACTAGATTCTAAGTCTAGCGCGTCTGCCAGTTCCGCCATATCCGCATAAGAAATACCTTTAATATTATAATTCTTAGATATTCAAAAGTCAAATATTTTTTAATAAAAGATAAAAAAAAGAAAACATTAATAAATTAATATTTTCTTTTTAAATTAGTTAAAATAATCGTCTTTTTCACCAAGGTATTCTTTAACCATTGTATAAGTTACCAAATCTTTCACTTCTTCATAAATTAGAAGTTGTGTTTTGTATTTAGATTCTAACGTAGTGTATGTAATTTCTTTTGTTTTATCAGTAACATTAAATCCATTAGCATTTAAAAAGTCTTTAATAAACTCTTCTTTATTTTTTCTTTGAATAAACATCATTGGAATATCTACTTCAACAACACTATAAGTATTGTCTTCTACATTTTTAATATAATAAAAATTAGTTTTCATTTCAATATCATATCTTCTACTTTTATCTAACACGCCTGTATTTTTTGTGGAAACAAAAGGAGTACTACTATTGTTAACGTAAACAGTATGTTTATTTGAACCATTAGGTTCATTAATAACTTTAATATTATTAATTCCACCTATATTTTGTATTGGTACCCATAGCGTATCATATTTTGCCGATAATATTTCTTCTTTTACTTCACTACCTAGATATTGTCCTGTTTTTGAATCATATAGTTCAACCAAACTACCTTTTGATCCAGTGATAAAGTCGCCTTTATTACCTGATATTGTCGTATAGTTAGAAGTTACTTCTATTACTGAAGTAGTTTTAATGCTTAAAGCATCAATTCCAATAAATTGATTAATATATCCAACTTTTTTATCCATTTTTTTATCAGTTTTATCTTCAAAAGAAATGCTAGTTAAAGATATTCCTAAAACTTGTAATGTATAATTAAAAGTAGATTCTCCAACTTCATATTTAAGGATATTTCCACCAATTATTTGAATTCTACCTGTAGAAATATTAGTTTCACCAGAATAACTTAACTCTAAATTTGCCCCTGGAACTTTTACTAGAATTTTATAATCTTCTCCATCTATAAGTAATTTAAAAGACATACCTAATGCAGTACCTTCAAATACTGAATAATCAGCTGGTGAACTATTAATATAAGTTTCATACAAACTTATAACTGTTGCTCCTATTGTAGTTGCTGTAGTAACATAACCTAGATTTTTTGTTGCTGAAATAAATACATCATATATTTGATTCATTTGTTTTCCAAAACCTGTAGAAAATGACTCAGTTGATACAAAGTTGTTAAAATTTATATCTAAACTTTTATTGTAAAATATATTATCTAAATGTAATGGCTCAGGAAGCATATCCCAAGGGTTTGGTTTATTTAATACTTTACCTAATAAATTAGTTGATACTGTTATTATATTTGGAATTATACTCCAATTTTGTTCAATTAGTTTATCTTTATAATTTTTAGAAGTTAAATGAGCAACAGCTATATAGTTACCTATTTCAGTTGCTTTGTTTTCTGTATACTTTACATTTACTTCATGAGGTATATTACCTTCAAGTAAAAGTACTTTTTCACTTTTGTCAAAGGTGAATCTAATTGTTTTGAAACTAATACCTTCTAATTCTGCCTTATGAATTGTTAAAACAGCATTCATAATTATAGAATTATAGTTCATAGATGATAAAGTTACTTTTGCGTTATAAATTCCAGCATCAGTTGCCTTATTATTTACATAATTAGCAACAACTCCACTAGGAAGATCTCCTTCAATAAGAATATTATGTTCATGTTTATTGTATGTTACGGATTTATTATTAAATTCAATTCCTTTAATATCAGCTTTATTAATTATTAGTGTAGCTTTGATACCAATTGTTTCATATCCAATTTTAGATAAAGTAGCATGTATTTCATACACACCAGCATTAATACTTGGATTATTGCTTGAATAACTGATATCTGTTCCTTCAGGAGCATTTATAACTTCTAAACTTTTTTCTTCTCCGTCATATACAAATGTTTTATCTTCAAAAACAATATCTGTAAATTTTGCAGAAATAATACTTAAAGTAGCTTTTAAAATAAAGTCTTCTTTATCATCTTCTGATATAGTAGCTATTACTTCATAATCACCAACTTCAGTTTTACCATTATTTTGGTAAGAAACTTTTTGTGTATCAGCTAATCCTTCTACAAAAAGAGAATGAGCCTTACCATCATACGTAAATGTATTACTGTTGAATGTTATTCCATTAACAACGTTATTATTGATTATTAAAGTAGCGCTTAAAGTTAAGTCATTATAATCAGTGTTTTCTAATCTTACACTTGCTTTATATACACCAACTTCAATACCTTTATTGTCTTTATAGTAAACTTTTGTGTTTTTTGGGACTGTTCCTGTAATTTCAATTTTCTTTTCAGTACCATCATAAGTAAATGATTTTGATTCAAATGTAATATTTTCAAAATCCTTTTTAACTACATTAGGCACCTCCGGATCTTTATTATCATCTTTAGATGATGAACCACATGATACAAATAAAAGTAAAGCAAGAAAAATTGATACTATCCCTATAACTCTTTTCATAAAACCCCTCCTATTTAATAACTATATTTTATAAAACTTTTAACAAATCGTGTAGGAACATTATATTCCTACACTTTTATCTTATTCTATTTTTTGTATTGAAGCAAATATAAATTGTAATAAAGTCCCTTTTGAGCTATTAAAGTGTTATGATTACCCATTTCTTTAATCTCTCCTTTATGTAATACAATAATCTTATCAGCATGTTGTATAGTAGATAATCTATGAGCTACTATAAGCATAGTACCAACAGATTTTATGTTTTCTAGTGATTGCTGAATTAATACTTCAGTTTCAGTATCTATATTAGCTGTAGCTTCATCTAAAATCATTATTTTAGGTTTATGTATAATTGTTCTAGCAAAAGATAATAATTGTCTTTGACCAGATGAAAAGTTTACTCCTCTTTCGTATATTTTATAATTTAAAGAATCTTCTAATCTATAAATAAATTTATCTGCATTAACATAGTTAATTGCCTCTATTACTTCTTCGTCTGTAAATTTATCATCTCTTAAAGTAATATTATTTCTAACTGTATCAGAAAATAAGAATACATCTTGAAGCATTTGACCAATATTTTTTCTTAGTGATTCTATTTTAATATCTTTAATATCTATACCATCAATAAGTATTTGACCTTTTTGTATTTCGTAGTTTCTAACTATTAATGCTAATATAGTTGTTTTACCAGCACCTGTTGCTCCAACAAAAGCACATGTTTCTAAAGGATTAACAGTAAAAGAAACATCTTTTAAAATCCAATCTTCTGCATTATATGCAAAATATACATTTTTAAATTCTATTTTACCTTTAATTGATTCTAATTCAATAGAATCTTCTTTATCTACAATA
>JBOFSX010000095.1:0-6217 GCA_051651765.1 Anaeroplasmataceae bacterium
AGAATCGAATGTTGATTCGATTCTACTTTTAACTGATATTTTAAAGTGAAATTTACAAACTGGACAAACATCATGATTTAAAACTACGTCTTCACTTAAAATATTACTTTGACAATTGTTGCAGATTCTAAATATATTATCAGGAATATTTTTAGCTTTAAAGTTTTTTTCCTCATCAATTGAGTTTAGTCCTTTTAAGTCATTTTTAAAAATTTTAATTTTATTCTTTCTCTCTTGAAACAAATTCGCCACTAAAATCAACCTCCTTAGATACCTTATCTACAAAGCCAACATTATAATCTCCTGATATAAAAGAAGGATTATGTAAAATCATATAATGAAACTCAATATTTGTATTAATACCTTCAATAATTAACTCTTCTAATGCGCTACGCATTTTTCTAATACATTCTAATCTTGTAGGAGCAAATGTAATAATTTTTAAAATCATTGAATCATAAAAAGGTGATATTGTGCAACCTGTATAAGCACTACTATCAATACGTACACCTTTACCACCCGGTAAATGCATGAATGTAATTTTACCTGGAGATGGAGCAAAATCTTTAGTGATATCTTCTGCATTAATTCTACATTCTAAAGAATATCCTTGTATTTTAATATCTTCCTGTTTGAAAGGTAAAGCAATACCATCAGCACATCTTATTTGATGTTTGATAAGATCTATATTAGTGATCATCTCTGTAACAGGATGTTCTACTTGTATTCTTGTATTCATTTCAATGAAATAATAATCTTTTCCATCAAATAAAAATTCAATAGTTCCAACACTATCATATTTAACTATTTTAGAAGCTTTAATGGCATCAGCATACATTTTTTCCTTAATTTCAGCCGCAACTGAATAACAAGGTGCTTCTTCTAACAATTTTTGTTTTTTTCTTTGAAGACTACAATCTCTTTCAAATAAGTGTAAAACATTACCATGTTTATCAGCCAAAATTTGCACTTCTATATGTTTAGGATTTAAAAGAAATTTTTCAACATATACATCATCATCACCAAAATTAGCTTTAGCTTCAGATTTAGCTGTATAAAAAGCATCTTCGAATGTATCATCAGAAAGAGCAACACGCATACCTTTACCGCCACCACCATTAGAAGCTTTAATCAAGACAGGATATCCGATACTTTTAGCTATTTTCATACCTTCAGCAACATCAGAAATTACACCTTTACTACCAGGTATAACAGGAACACCGGCTTTAATCATCATTTTTCTTG
Organism: Anaeroplasmataceae bacterium; assembly: GCA_051651765.1. Taxonomy (GTDB): domain Bacteria; phylum Bacillota_I; class Bacilli_A; order Acholeplasmatales; family Anaeroplasmataceae; genus JBOFSX01. The sequence continues at coordinate 1,246 of JBOFSX010000095.1, forward strand.
CTTCACTTTTGTTTCCCATCTTATCAATAACATCTGGACTTGGTCCTATGAATATCATTCCACATTTTTTTACTAGTCTAGCAAATTTACTGTTTTCAGATAAAAAGCCAAAACCTGGATGAACTGCATCACAGCCTTTTAGAAGAGCAGCGCTAATAATGTTAGGCATGTTTAAATAACTATCACGTGCTTTTGGTCCACCCACACAAACAGCTTCATCAGCTAATTCAACATGTAGATTTTCTTTGTCCACAGTTGAATAAATTGCGACAGTTTTTATACCTAACTCTTTACAAGCTCTAATAATACGAACTGCTATTTCACCTCTATTAGCAATTAATATTTTCTTAATCATTACTCATCACCAAGAACTATTATATTTTGTCCAAACTCTACGAGTTGTTCATTTTCAATCAAAATATCTTTAATTATACAATCTTTAGGAGCTACAACTTCATTCATTACTTTCATAGCTTCTATTATACATAAAACATCACCTTTAGAAACTTTTTTACCAATTTCAATGAAAGGTTTTGCTTTTTCTGATCTTTGAGCATAATAAGTACCAACAAGTGGTGCAGTTATATAAATATTAGAATCAACTGCTTCACATTGTTGTTGAGGATTTGGTGTATGTTGTAAGTTATTTACAGCAATACCATCTTTTTCTAATTTCAACTTAATATCATTAACTTCTAATTCTAATTTAGAAATATTAGCTTTTTCAAATATTTTTATAATTTTTTCAATATCTTCAGTCATAATTTTCTCCATCTTTTTATAATATAATTAGTTTATTTTGTAACATCTTTTTTAACTTTAATTAAATCAACGATATCTTTTACTGTGTTTAATTTTTTGATTTCTTCTTCTTCTATTCTTATATTAAATTGAGTCTCTATTTCTAAAATCAATTCAGCTGATCCTAGTGAATCTATTCCTAAATCTTCTTTTAACTTAGTTTTCAAAGTAATTTTAGAAGTATCAGTATTTAGTGTGAAAGCTAGTACATCCTTAACTTTTTCTAACATGATATCCCTCCGTTCATATACTGTAAAAGTATAACATACTGTGTATAACAAGTCAATCATATTTGTTTGAACTTCAAAGGAATATTTCATTAAAAAATTATAAATTTTATTGTGTTTTTTTTTGATTAAAATAATATGTGTTTTTTTAATAAAATAATGCTATAATTTAAGCATAAGGGAGATGATGAAATGGAATTAAAAATTTATAGATGCAATAAATGTCATAATGTAATTACACATCTTTATAAAAGCCCAATTGATGTAATTTGTTGTGGCGAAAAAATGAAGGAACTTGTACCAAATACTGTTGATGCAGCAGTTGAAAAACATGTACCTGTTGTTACAGTTAAGGATAACCTAGTTAATATAAAAATAGGTAGTGTTATTCATCCAATGACCAAAGAGCATTACATTGATTTTATTATTATTCACACAGATAAAAGTGCTATAGTAAAAAAATTAACTTTAGATTCAAGTCTTGATATCAACTATCAACTTGATCCAAATGAAAAACTTGTTAATGTGTACGAATACTGTAATCTACACTTACTTTGGAAAAGTTTATAATAAAAAAAATGGTAGCCAATTAGATTGGCTACCATTTTATATTTTTACATTTAATAATTCATTATCATTAAAATCATACACTACAAAAGAATCATTTTCCATTATTGCATATGAATTAGTAGTATGATTTTTAGGCATTGTAGTAGAACCCGGATTTAAATAATGTTTATTATTTAAATTATAGCTAGTATAAACATGTGTGTGTCCGCTAATAACTATTCCTTCAAACTTTTCTACCATTTCCGACTCTAACTGATGACCATGAACAAGTAAAATATTTTTTTGGTTATAGTCTAATAGTAAGTTATCATTTAATTTAAATTCTAAAACCATCTCATCTACTAAAGCATCACAATTACCTTTAATAGCTACAATATGATCTTTATATTTATTCAAAACATCTACTACTTCTTTAGGGTTGTAATCTAGTAGTACATCATTTCTTGGTCCATTATAAAGTATATCACCTAGACAAATCATTTTATCAGCTTTAAACTGTTTAAACTTACTAATAACTAAATTCGCATATTTAACTGAACCATGTAGGTCACTAAATATTAAATATTTCATTCTAATAACTCCTTTAATAAATCCAGACTTAAATCTTTATCTATATCACTTGAAATTATATTATTACTTAATTTTAATTTTTGGTCTTGAAGTTTTAATATTTTTTCTTCAATTGTATTTTTACTAATCATTTTTATAACGTGAACTGCATTTTTTTGACCAATTCTATACGTTCTATCTGTAGCTTGATTCATGGCACTTACATTCCACCAAGGATCATAATGAATAACCACACTCGCACTTGTTAAGTTTAGACCCACGCCACCAGCTTTTAATGAAATTAAGAATATACTAACTTTTTCATCTTCATTAAATTTATCTACTAGTTCTAATCTTTTACTATTTTGAACTTGACCAGTTAACTTTAAGTATCCAATATTTTCTTTTTCAAGATACTCTTCAATAAAAGAGAATATTGATGTGAATTGTGAGAAAATTAAAATCTTCTTACCATCTGCTACTTTCTCGCTGATTACTTCATAAAGAAGTTTCATTTTACTTCCAACTAATTCTGTATCAATAAATAATCTTGGATCACATGCAAATTGTCTTAGTCTAGTAATTGTACTTAAAATATCTACAAATTTATTTTTAGAATCTTGAATTTTTTCTTTAGCATCTTTTAAATAACTATTATATAAATTCAATTCTTCATTAGACATCTCGCTATATATAGTAGTTTCGATTTTCTCTTCTAAATCTAGAACATTTTGTTTAAGTCTTCTTAGAATAAATGGATTAGTTTTGACTGTTAATTCTTCTAACTTTAAAGTATTAGAATCCAGATCATTATAATGGCTAATAAAAGTTTTTTTATCAAATAAATAATTTGGTAATATAAAGTCAAATAAACTAAATAAATCCAACGCGCTATTTTCTATAGGAGTACCTGTTAAACAAAATTTTGAGTTCGATTTCAATCTTTTAACAGCAAGTGATTTTAATGTATTTGGGTTTTTAATATATTGAGCTTCATCTAAAAAAACAGATGTATAAAAATGTTTATCAAAAAGATCAATATTAGTACGTAAAGTATCATACGATACAAGAATAACTTTGTATTTTTCTAAATCGTATTCTAACATTTGAGATTGTGCGTTATTTTGTATCATACAAACTTTAGAATTGGGGGAGAATTTTTCAAATTCATTATACCAGTTATATAATAATGAAGTTGGTGAAACTATCAAAATTTTATCATCTTTAATATTTTCTATCAGACTAATAACTTGTAACGTTTTTCCTAATCCCATGTCATCAGCAAGAATACCTCCAAGCTTAAAATCATGAAGTACTTTCATCCATTTTACACCTGATATTTGATATTCTCTTAGACTATAGTTATTACTATTTGTAAGTATATCTATAGATTCAAAATTTTTGAATGTATTGATAAAACTAGCTGTATTTTCATCAAAAGATAGATAATCTTTGTAGTATGAGTCTAAAAAAAGTGAGTTAATAATTGAAAGATGGTCAGTTTTAGAAAATTCTATAATTTTTTCAATTTGAGCTAATTTATTATAATCTAACTCGAAAATTTCATTATTAATTTCGACAAATTTTTTACCAACCTTATATGTAATCATTATTTTTTCAAAATCTTGGCTTGAAATATATCTTTCATCATATAAAACCTCTAAAATATTAGCTGTATTATTTAATCTAACACTAAACGTAATGTCATTCAAATTCTTAATAACAAAATTGTTTAATGATTGGTCTAAATTAATTTCACCAAATTTTTTTAAAACTTCTATATCATGTTTTAAAAACTTACATATTTTTTCTATATCAGTGATGTAAAAAACACCACCACTATTAAAATCTGACAAATCAGTTAAAAAGCTGATATATTCATTTTTCTTCCCAAAAAAAGTATCTTTATTTATATATAATTGGTATCCAATATATAATTGATTATCCTTATATGAAACTAAAGTATCGATATTAGTGTTCATATTAAAATCAGAATTCGTAAAATAACTAGATAATTCAATAAATAAATTTATTGTAAGTTGTTCTTCTTTTAATCCTAAATCAAAATGGTTACCATTTTCTTTTATAAACTCTAAAAGAAAAAATAATTTTTTGTTTTTTAATATGTAAATTTTATTATCAAATAAACAATAACTATTATAACTAGAAGAAATCAATAAATAATTAAAATTGCTAATACTTAAAGTATTGTTTTTAACGGTAAATAGTAGCGGTAATTTTTCTTTAGAAAAATAATACTTATTTGTTTTAAAATCAGTTGTAACAAAAATAGAACGATTGAAAATATCATATAAATCATCAAAAACATTTAAATCAAAGTAAATTTTATTTTCATTAATTTTGAAATTTTTAATTAATCGAACTAATTTATTTGACATTTTATCAAAGTTTTTAGAATTCAAAATATAAAAATGATTATTAATATTAAAAGCATTTGTATTAAAATAACAAGATAAAAAATCATTTACGGAAGTTATTTCAATACCAAAAGGATCAAAGTTTATGTATAACTTTAAAGTCATATAAACTTCATTATGTATATGAATTGTTGGAATAACTTTAAAGTTATTAACTGCATCAATATTTGATATTTTATTCAATAATGAGTCTACTATAATTTTATTGTTATAAATTTCTAATTCTTTTTTATCTGAAAATATAATATTAAGTTGGTCTTTAAATAAAAAACAAAGACATACCTCATATTTATTAAATTTATCAGTAACATTTCTACTATTATATATAATTTTGTTTTTGAAAAACATTTGATATTTTGTATTATTAATTTCACACTCTAATATAAA
>JBOFSX010000096.1:0-1357 GCA_051651765.1 Anaeroplasmataceae bacterium
GAGATTGAGATTTGTAATTGTCTTACTAGCATCCTTTATTAAGGAGGCTATGTATGTTTAAAAGCATTGGAAATTATGAATTATCAAGACTTACATCTAAATTAAATCACTTATTAGAAGCAAAGAAATATACGGTTGATTATATGGTAAAAAAACTACAAAGTAATTCTTTACCATTAGAAGAAGCGATAAATTCTTATATAGACTTATTAGATAAATATGATTTTGATAATTTATTGCCTATTCACTTTTATATGCTTGATATCTTATATTCATATTCAATAATAACTTATGCACAAAAGAGTTATCTTGAAGGTTTTTATAGTGATTTAAAAGAAAAAAGGCATAATTCTATGCTATACAGTGGCAATATGAAATTATTAGATTATTTATTTAATGATATAATCGCTAATAATTTTAAAATTAATATATTAGAATGCCAATTAAGTGATGTCTGTGATTCTCCAGATTCTAATACTTCTCTGTATCTGCCTAATACAAGTGCTTGGTTAGATGATATTAAATACATGCATATAGAAGATTGGAAAGAGGATGAGGAATATTATAGTGAATATCTTGAAGATACTTCAAATATGTATTCCAAGATGTTTTCACAAGATGCAAGTATGTATATTCTACGTAATTTTCAACTTAAAGATCACAACTTACTGATTAGATTAGATGAATTAATTAATGAGGAATATACGGATAGTTGCGATAACTCTCATGTATGTAATGATGGTAATGCAACTGTATTCTCTTTTAGTGAAGATATTTGTTGTGGATATATACCAATCGAATTATTTCTATTAACTATTATTGCTTGTTATGAAGCTACTAAAGGTGATGTATGTATAGAACTATAGGAAATTTAGAACTAACTTGTATCAGTTCAAACCTGGATCTTATATTAAAGAGAAAATTGTTTGAAATGGATAAAGATAAAAATAACTTTTTAGAAAAAAAACTTAACTTAGAAAAAGCAACAAAATTATATCTAAAAACAGTAGCTCCATTTGTAGGATTTATTGATTATCACAAGCTTATGCTTGATTACTTATATAACAATAAAATTATAAATATAAATGGTGTACTTACTATTGAAAATAGAATTGAAAAATTGCTTTCAGGTATCTTATATGATGAATTTACTGGAGCGTCTGAGATAGACTTGCTATATGACTTCATAGATGTTTTTGCCACGAAAATACTTAATGCAAAACATCAATCAAATGTTTCATTTACTACACTTTCATACTTAACCACTAAGGAAAGTTTGGAATCAAAGTTACATTCAGAATTTGAAACAGCTACTAACTACATTCATTATTACTATGATGAGTTAGTTGAATTAGAG
>JBOFSX010000097.1:0-2807 GCA_051651765.1 Anaeroplasmataceae bacterium
TTTATCGAATATTAGAATGTGTGATGCTATAATTGAAGTAGTTAGATGTTTTAAAGATGAAAATATAACACATGTTGAAGGTAGTGTTGATCCTATTAGAGATGCTATAATAATTAATTTAGAACTTATTTTATCGGACTTAGAACAAGTTGATAAAAGAATAGAGAAAATTCAAAAAAAAGCAAAAGCAAATGTTGATGATACTAAAGAAGAATTAGAGGTTCTTTTAAAAATTAAAAAACATTTATTAAGTGAGCAACCTATTAGAACCTTAGAATTTTCTAAAGAAGAATTAAAATTTATTGATAATTTCGGCTTTTTATCAAGTAAACCAATACTTTATGTTTGTAATATAAAAGAAGAAGAAATATCAAATCCAAACTCTAATCAGTTATATAAAGATTTTGCTGAGTATGCTAAAAAAGAAAATGTGAAAACTATTCCTATTAGTGCTCAAATAGAATCAGAATTAGCTATGTTGGATGATGAGTCTAAATCAATGTTTTTAGAAGAATTACACATGGAAGAATCTGGATTAGACTTATTAATTCGCGAGACGTTTGATTTATTAGGACTAGCTACTTATTTTACTTGTGGTGAAAAGGAAGTTAGAGCTTGGACTTTTAAAAAAGGAATGACAGCGCCTCAATGTGCTGGTGTTATTCATACAGATTTCGAAAGAGGTTTTATTAGAGCTGAAACTACTGCTTATAATGATTTAGTTACATTTGGTAATTTACTAAAGGCTAAAGAAGCTGGTAAAGTTCGTCAAGAAGGTAAAGAATACATCGTTAAAGATGGAGACGTAATGTTATTTAAATTTAATGTATAAAATATGAAAACTACATTTATGTAGTTTTTTTATTTAATTAACTCATATTATAGTTTTTGAGTATGTTTATATTGATTTTGTTATTAGAAATTGTTATAATAATATATAAGTATGAGGAGTGATTTGATGGATTTATTTAATGTCATACCTGAGGATTTTTTCTCAATTTTAGCATCTAAAAATAAAAGACTTTATCTTGCTTGTGCGATACAAGCTTTTAATGTTTATGAGTCAGGTTCTATTTTGGGTATTGATAAAAAAACAATTGTTGATGATTTAGAATATTTTTTAGAAAAACATCAAAATTTGCTTTTTAATAAAGATGATATTGATGATTTTGAAGATACAATTTCTTCAAATAGAGAAAAAGTTAACTACGTTTTAAGAAGGTTAGAGCAAACTGGTTGGATTCAATTGGACCTTACTAACGACTATGTAGAAATATTAAATTTTACAGATAACGCTATTACAATTATTGAAGCACTTATTTCTTTATATCCATCTAGCATGTATGTTTTCTCTGACGATTATGATGAAGATACAATTCAATTTGAATCAAATTTTAATCAAGATGAATATCATGGTTATATATATACCATTTATTCTTTATTAAACAATATATCAACTGATGATATGTCTAATAATAACGTTGATTACGATTTAATAGTAAAAGAAGTCTATAAAAATACTAAGAAGCTTATTAGAAGTTTAAGAAAACTAGATTCAAGAATGAAAGAATATATTTACTCAGTGGTTGAAAATGCTGAAATAAAAGATTTGATTGAAAAATTAGTTATATATAAAACTGAATTGTTTGATCAAAGTTATTTGAGACTTAAAACTAGTGATAACATAAATAAATATAAGTTGAATATTGTTGATAAATTAGAGAAGATGGAAAAAGATACTGAAATTATTAATAATTTAAAAGATTCATATAAATTCAGATTTAGAACTCCAGAGCTAGCTTTAAGCAGAGTGTACCGTGATTTAGATGAGATGATAGACGTTTTTAATGGATTAGATGAAATGATTAATGAAATCGATTCTAAAAATAAAGTATATGTTAATTCTACTATTGGTAAAATTAAATTCTTATTAAGTGAAGAAGATAACATTGCTGGTAAATTAAATACAATACTTAAATATTTGAGACAATCAAATAAGGAAGATAATTTAGATAAAGCGATAAATAAAGTTAGTTCTGTTTTAAAATTATCGCAAAGTAAATCATTTAAACCTAATTCATCATTATATACTCCTAGAGGTCGTTACGAACATAATAAAAATCAAACAATTGATATGTCAAGATTTGAGTTTGATGTTGAAGGTAGTATGTTAGATGATTTTAAAAATAATTACGATGAAACAGAGATATTGAAATACATGGAAGAAACTGTTGAAAAATTCGGAAGAATTAAAGCAAGTGAACAACTTAGTAATGAATCTGAATTTGAAGACTGCTTAATATTAATTTATGCATTGTTAGTTTCGGATGGATATATTTATAAAGTAAATCGAATTGATGAATATGTAGAAACAAAAAATTTTATTATTAAAGATTTTGAAATCGTGAAAGTAGGTACTTAAAGATGTTAGAAAATTATGAATTAATGAGTGTTACTCAAAAAAATAGTTTTAAGGATATATCAAATAAATTACTTACAAACACTTTTATATGTAAAAACAAAGAGAATAATAAAAATGATTATTACTTTGTTTTAAATTTTAAAGATTCTTTTGAAGAGTTTTTTAAAGTTTTAGATTATGATCTAATAGTTGATAATGCTACTGGAGTAATCATGTTAGAGCCTAACAATAATGCAAGTGTTTTAAAACTTAAAAAAGAGCAAACTATAATTCTATTATTGTTAAGAATTATATACCATGAAAAATTAAAAGAAGTATCTTTAAATGAAAATGTTACTTGTAGTAATGACGATATTGTTACTAAGTACAATTACCTAGAAGTTAA
>JBOFSX010000098.1:0-3209 GCA_051651765.1 Anaeroplasmataceae bacterium
ATTATTTAGAAAATCATCATCTCCTATTAATTGCTTTGAAAGCAAAATTCTTTTTTTCAATAATTCACTTGAATCACTTGAATCATTAACAGTTAAATCATTATAAAAATTTATTATTTGGTCATCAACATTTACTGGTTTTAAGTAATTATCATCATTTACTGGTTTTAAATAATTACCATCAATTATAAATATGTCTGCTTCCCCATGATTGCTGGCAAAGTAAGTACCTTTACTTTGATTACTAGAACCTATTAAAATGGCTTTTACTTGATAATTTGTTAATTTCTTGAAATCAAATATATTATTTGTATTATCGTTAGCTATAAAAAACAACATTTTACTATGGTCTTTTATATTAACAGGATTACTTACTATTATGTTAGAGTTCCTGTTATAATAGTTTTGAATTTGAATACCTGATCCTTTATAATCAATATCAATGGTACCATTCATACCAACCGTAAAATATGTAGAATTAGGAATTCGCATATTATTTAAAAAATCATCAGCAGTATGGCTTTTCGTACTCATATAACCTGGTACACTAATAATTAAATCACTATCACCATATTGATATATATATTTTTGAATTAATGTAGTTGTTGGAAGTGGTGGTTTATCGTGTAAATTTTTTTTCATAAAAAATGTATAAAACATTATTTTCCTCCTGATTTTACTTTTAATAAAGTTTGTAAAAATGGTTTTATTGAGTTAAGTATAATAGCAATTGTTCTTTTTTCTTGTTTTTCAGTTATTTTTGATTTGTTAAACATATCCAACATAAATTGATAGTCATTATATGGATTATACCTATTAAAAGATGTTGGTTTAAATGCACCAATGTTGTAAAGATGAAGTAATAGTTTTCGTGAAAAAAATTCGGACTTAAGATTTAATCTAGAATTATTATTTACAGCATGTAACAGTTTAAATAGTTGTACAGTAGCAGAAGTTTGTTCTTTTAAATCATCTCTTGAAAATTTATTAATGCAAGAACTACCAATAGGGTAAAGTATATTATCATTTTCTTTGTTTTTTATTGTAAATAAATATTTTAAATGTTCTTTACCACATACACAAGATTCACATAAACTAGAATCTTCGATAGAATCTATAATGTCCCACTCATTAACTGCTTGGGTCCAATGTTTAGACTCCGATAATGATAAAACTGCATTTTTTAAAGTTGTAAAATTAGAACTATTATCATTCATACTAACTATCCTTTCATTTTTGCATGTGTTTCTTTTATTAAGTAGACATTTCTATGTGCTCTAGTTATAGCTACATATAACTTATTTCTAGTAGTGACAGGAAGTGATTTTAGATTATTATTTAAATAAGCAAGATGTGTTTTTTCGTTTAGTAAAACACACACATCTTGATAGCAATCTTCGCCTTTAGTTTCACCCCAGTTTTTATGATTGTCTCCATATTTTATGCTATTTTGATAATGAAGTTTAACGATATCGTCATTATCTAATATATTGTTTATTTCTATTACATCGTCAACATGCTCAATTATACCATGTTTATTAGTATTTGAATTAATATCTATGCCTAGATTTATTTTAATAAAGTCACATATATCATTTGAACATCGCCAAGTTTTATTTAATATCTCTTTTTCTATGCTAAAATTATTTTTTGAAAATTCTTTCTCATAAGAATCGATATTTTTATATAAATTCTTATTAACACTCGCATTTGTACTAGTATTGTAAATGTGTTGGAAAAAATCTCCTACATAAAGATGGTTTATATTAATTTTCATAAACTGCTTAAGTAAATTGAAATCACTACTTGAAATATCCTGCACCTCGTCTATGATTAAAACATCGAAATATTTAGTTATTCTATTTTCAATATCTTTAATATTTATTTTATCTTCGATTAAAAGTGATAGTCTATTACTATATAATTGTTTATTTCTATCTATATAATGATTAAGATCATTTCTTTTTGAATGTAAATTTTTAGAACTATTATAATTTATTCCTTTGTCTTTAATTTCATCAGATAAGAATGGTTTGTAGCAAAATCTATATAAGAATACAAAATAAGTCATTAGTGTAATGTTTTCAGGCCAAATATTATCAAATTTTTTAAGTATTTTTAATTTTAAATTTTCATAGTTGTTATTAGTGTATGTTAGTATCAACGACCTTTTCTCTTTGCAAAGACTATTGATGATGTAGGTGGTCTTGCCTGATCCAGCAGTTGCAAATATTACTCTTTTATCCATTCAATTGCCTCTTTAATATATTTTGGAACATTTATATTTTCTTTTTCCAATAAAAGTTTATAAGCAGATTCGGTTTTATTATTTAACATATACGAAATCGGATCAGGTTTAAATAATTTATTACATAACTCCATATTATCATTTTGTAAGACTATTTCAAAAGTACTTAACTTGTTATTCATTTCATAAAATATTTTAATTAATTCAGAAGAATGACTTGAATATTTGTCAATACAATTTTTTGTATAATCGCTATCATTGTCTGTAATTACAGCTACTTTAATATTTAATAATTTAGCAACATCTAAATACCTTTTGAAACTTAAACCTCTAATATCAATAATCTGAACGTTATCCTCCTCTGGCTTTGTACTACTTAAGGAATTATAAAATTTTTCCAAAAGCATATACTCAGATGGACCTTCAACTAAAATAGCTTTTTTAGATAAAGTAAATTCTATTATATTTGCCACTGGTGCTTTTAGAAAATATTTTGCTGTGTCAAGATTTAAGTTTTTTAAAGATACAGGTGTGTTATTAGTTGATTCACTTAATATGAATAAATTGTTCAATTCTAATCGTGTTGAGATTAAACTGTTATGAGTAGTCACAAATATCTGGCCTGATTGAGTATCGGTAATACGTTGAATTAATTTTCGCAAATTAACGTGACTTAAATGAGTTTCAGGTTCTTCGATTAATATTACATCAATATTACTTCCAGCTTTTTCTAATGCGAAATCAGTTTTAATAAAAACTTGTTTTCCTGTTCCTTGATTACAAATATTTATATCATTCTCATAAATTGCTAAATCATTTTCAAAGGAATTACATAATGAATTTTTTAGGCCAAAAGTATACTTTTTATCAATAGTAACTCTTTCATTTAAATCCTTTAAAGAGTTTTCAGTAAAATATTCACGATGCTTTCTGAAATTTGACTTATGCATAACTCTTTCTT
>JBOFSX010000099.1:0-2577 GCA_051651765.1 Anaeroplasmataceae bacterium
AACTTGCGAAGCAATTTGTCCAGTAAGTTGTATTTCTGAGGTTGATGGTGGAAAAAGAAGAATCGACGAGGACCAATGTATTGATTGTGGTGCTTGTGCAGGTGCTTGTCCTGTTGAGTGTATTGCTCCAGCTGAATAAATTTTAACGAGAGATCATTTTTGATCTCTTTTTTATTTATTATTGAAAATAATTTTATCTAATTATAGAATCGATTTCTATACATTTTTGTAATTTTGTATTTTTATGGTATAATAATAATAAAAATGCTTGGAGGTCAACGTGGAAGATAAATTTTTAATTGAATCTTTAAATAGTCTACTTAAAGATGATCTTTTTAAAATTTTAGCTAAATTTAATATAAAAATTGCTAAAAGTACTGTAAAAGGTAAAATTATAGAAAAAATTACTGAGGCATATGAAAGTAATTCAAATACTTTTTTAGAAGTCTTTTCTAAAGATACATTAACTTGCCTTTCTCAATTTAATATTGAAAATAACAAAGTAAATGAAGAGGATTTCTTCGAATATGAAGAATTTTTATTACCTTTACAAAGTTTTGGTTTCATTTCTAAAACTATTGTAAAAGAAAAAGGTAATAATCATTATATTATATCAACTTGGTTTATTGAAAAAATAAACTGTTTATCTACAAAAAATGAAAATAAAGATCTTATAGATTTTTATCAAGAATTAGAAATGCTAATCCTAGGAATGATTAGATTCTATGGTGTTATTGATGAACATAAACTATTAGAGCTTTTAGTGCCTACATTTAATGATATTACTCTTGAAAAAATACATAGATTTATTGATTCAAGATGGATTTTAAATGTATTTATTTCTAAATTAGAAGATTCTGGAAGCAAAACTATCTACTTAATAGCTGATTCTGTTTCTGAACCTGTAGATATTTTACATGAAACTATTAAATATGAAGGTTTAGAGTATAAAACTTTAAGTAATGAAGAATATAAAAATTATTGGAACTATTTCTATATAGAGAAAACTCAAGATATAGCAGATTTAATAACGATTTTAATGTCTCATAAGTTGCAAGGACCACAAATTGGTTTTGAAATTACTACTATTATTGACAGATTAAAAAATAATTTATCAGTTGAATCTATAATTGAAGATATAAAAACTAGAATCTCATTTGAAAGTTCAAATGATGAAACTATATTCTTAAATTTAGTTACTAGAATTTCAAAATTATTACCACTATGGATTTTAAAGGGAAATAGTTATACTGAAATTTTTGGAGAAAATCAACCTCCTAGAGCAGTTACTAAAATTGGTAGAAATGAAAATTGTCCTTGTGGATCAGGTAAAAAATATAAGAAATGTTGTGGAAAATAAAAAAAATAGGAGCTAGCTCCTATTTTTTTATTTAATTATATTTGGTTTAGTTAATTTCTATACCTTTATAGTATAATATAGTTAGAATTTTGTCAAGATAATATTTTAATTCTTAAAATCCTGCCAACATCATTGAAACTCCAGGTCCTATTGGAAGTCCACTTACCATCCAAATTGCTAAGAAAATTGACCATCCAACTAAGAATACCATTGAATACGGTAACATTACTGATATTAAAGTTCCTAACGATGCTTTTTTATCATACTTTTGCATAAATACAATTATCATTGCAAAATATGACATTAGCGGAGAAATTATATTTGTAGTTGAATCTCCAATTCTGTATGCTAGTTGTGTAAATTCTGGTGAATAACCTACTCTCATTAACATTGGAACAAATACTGGTGCTAGAATAGCCCACTTAGCTGATGCTGATCCCATAAACAAATTCAAGAATCCTACGATTATTATGAATCCTATTACTAGTGGAATTCCACCGATTCCAGCAGTTTCTAAAAAATCAGCTCCTTTAACTGCTAATATTGTTCCTAAATTTGTATATCCAAAATATGCTATGAATTGAGCTGCGAAAAATACTAAAATTATATACCCAGACATACCCTGCATTGATTTTGTTAACATACCCATCACATCAGAATCATTTTTTATTGTTCCTACAGATTTACCGTATGCTAATCCTGGAAGTGCAAAGAATAATACAATAACTGGAACTAATCCGCTTCCTAAGAAGTTCTTACCTAAAGCTAAATAAATTGGAACTAATAATATCAACATAATTACTGTTGCAATTCCTGCTGCTCTTAAACCTTTTTTTTCTTCAGATGTTACTTCTTGGAAATCACTTCCACCTTCACCTGTATATTTCCCTAATCTTGGTTCAACTATTTTATCATTTATTAAAGTTCCTAAGAATGTAATTACAAATGTTGAAGCCATCATGAAATACCAGTTTGCTGTTGGAGCAACATAATACGTTGGATCAAGTATTCTTGCTGCTTCTGTTGAAATTCCTCCTAAAAGTGGATCAATTGTCCCTATTAGCAGGTTAGCCGAGAATCCTCCAGAAACTCCAGCAAAAGCTGCTGCTAATCCTGCTATTGGATGTCTTCCAAATGACATAAATATTAATGCAGCTAATGGTGGTAAAACAACATATCCTGCATCAGATGCTACATTTGACATTATTCCTAAAAAT
>JBOFSX010000100.1:0-5442 GCA_051651765.1 Anaeroplasmataceae bacterium
AATTTATTATATCATACATTATTTCATAAGTCAATCTTTATTTACATTTTTTATGGTGGGGCTGTTGTCCAGCCCCTCGAATCCTATAAGCTCACTATTTTAGTAAACCAACCTTTTTCTTTACATTTGATTTCGAATTTTTCAGCTCCAGATAATGTCTTAAAATATCTATCTTTGAATTTGAAAAATGAATCTGGGTTATTATTGTAAACTACCTTTACTGTATGCCCTTTATCCTTATTATATAAATCTACGTTGTTTAATGCCATCTTAATCACTCCCTGTTTTTTTATTCGGTTGTTTCACCGTTCTATACATTTATTATATCACACATTCTTTTATAAGTCAATCTTTATTTACATTCTTTTTTGAGAACTTTTTTCATTTGCGGTCTGTTCTCTCGACCACCTTATACAACTATTATACATCATATATCATAATAAGTCAATACTTATTTTTATTTTTTTAAATAAAAAAATAGAGCTTAAAGCTCTATTTTATAATTTCAATACTATCTTTTTTTACATAAATATCATTTTCTAAAATTTGTAATAAGCTTTCAATACTTATCATATCTGATGGTATATCATGAATTTTCTTTACATTATCTTTAAAGTTCTGGACTACGTGTCCAGAACCATCTTTTATAATTGCTTTAAACTCATTATTATTTCTATTGTATTTTATTGTAAAATTATTCATTATTTCACATCCTCGTATTTTTTTAGCATCAATTGGCACTCCCTAATTTCGGTTATACAGAATTTTATATTAGCTTTGAAAATCATTATTCCATGTAATTCAACTTTTCTTTTTCTTCTGGCGTATATGTTTCTAATACTGTAATCAATATTTCTTTTGTTATCCTCTATTAATTCTAATAATTCTTTTTTGCTCATTTTCTCAATCTTATCAAATTCAAACGGCATTTACTCATCAACTCCCTTATTCTTTATACTTTATTATATCATACATTGCTTTACAAGTCAACTATTATTTGCAAAAATCATAAGCTGTCGCTTATGATTTTTTAACATATAATGAACATCTACTTTCTGGAAACCACTCACAAACATATACAACTTCTTTTTTAGTTTGTAGGTTTTCAAGCACAAGTTTACCGTTTAAACTTAACCTTACTTTAAACCAATTTTTTACAATCCCAGTTGTTTTTTCTGTTATCTTTACTATATCATCATTTAATAAAGTAAAGTCATTTATTATTTTTAAAATGCTTGAATTCCTTGAATCATAGTTTACAACCTTCTTGTATCTATTAATTATTTCAACATTGTATTTCATATTCGTTTCACTCCCTTGATTTTGTTATACTTTATTATATCATTAATATTCTTAAAAGTCAATTATTATTTACATTTTTTTGATAGAGAGATTATATCTCTCTATCGCCTACTAATGATTTGAATATTTCAAAGTTCTCATTATCCATAGTCCAGAATGAAACTACTCTTTTGAATCTGTCGAATATCCCAACTTGTACACCTTTTTTACTAGTTTTAGCTATGTTCCAAGATTGTACAAATTCCTTTATATCCTCGTGTCTATTTTCTCTTATTGTTAATAACATTTCTTAATCACTCCCTTTATTTTATTTGGTAGCAACTGCTGTTGCTACCGTTCTATACATTTATTATACTACATTTCTTTTAATAAGTCAACTACTATTTACATTTTATTTTTCAAATTCATAAATTAATTTTAGGAATGCCGTAATAAATTTAGGTGTTCTTTTGAATCCGTAAACCTTTTTACCTGGCTCTGTTATATTATCTCTAACTCTATGCACTTCAAATCCTTGATTGATTAATGCCTTTGCAACATTCTGATTCATAACTTCCTTGTATCCGTAATTTGGATTAAATTTTTTGTCCTTCATAATTTCAACTCCCTTTTGATTTTCTATAATTTATTATACCATTTATCCTTTTGAAAGTCAAGCTTAATTTACATTAAATTAAGCCACTTTCTATATTTTCAATTTTATCATTCATGTCTATAATCTCGAAAAATCCAAGTTCATTTTTGATAAGTTTATCAAAACATTCTAAAATCTTATCTATACCTTTTGAATATGTTTTATTGAAAATTACAGCTGTTCCAGAATTCCTTTCGATTATTGCTTTCTCATGCTTAATTGATTTTAAATTATTTGAGTTCCATGCTTGAATCTCATTTGAATCTTTTGTTATGTAATACATACGATACATCTACTAATCACTTCCTTTACTTGTTATTATACATTTATTATACCATGTTTCTTTTGAAAAGTCAAACCTTATTTACATTCTTTTTTTGAGTTCTTTTTTCGTTTGCAGTGTTTCTCAATCACTACCTTACATAAACATTATACACTACATATTATAAAAAGTCAACATTTATTTACACATTTATTTATATAAAAAAAAGAGTCTTAACGACTCTTAATTTTTGAAATTGCAATTTCTGATACTTGCATTATATCGTTAAATGAATTTGAATAATCAAAATCTTTAAAACCAATTAACGCCTTTGTTAACTCATCATCTAGGATTGCGTCAAGCTGTTCCACTGTTTCAATATTAGATAATTCCAGCTTAACTGTTTCCATATGCTGAATACCTTTATATAATATTACTATATACAATACAAAACCTTCTTCACTCAAAAACATCATTCCAGTTGTGTGCGTTGAGATTTTAAAATACATTGCCTTACATTTCATGTCTTCGGCATTATCGCATGGAACGGAAACGGCATTCCAACCATTACTATACAAATGATGGTAGAATTGTTTTTTTCTCTGTGTGTTTAAATAGAATCCCATTAAACAACAACACACAAAACAGAATTACATTCTGGACAATGAGAAAGATATTCCTCTGTATCCTCAAATTTATCATCTATATACGTTGTATCACAATTCCAGCATTTAAAAGTTTTATTTAATTCAAGTGTTGCATTTTTCATAACTACCTCCAATATCTTTTATACTATTAGTATATCATAAATAATTGAGTGAGTCAAGTTTTATCTCGACTCATTTTCTAATTTTTCTACAAGTGCATTCAGATTTTTTATATCCTTTTCAAAATTTAGCATTTGTATAAAGTGGTTAATCATTCCTTTTAGTTGTTTCATTATTATCAGCTCCCTTAACTTGTTATACACATATTATATCACAGTTATTATCATAAGTCAATTTTTATTTACATTCTTTTAAATAATTATTTTTCATTTTAAATTTTTAAAATTAAAATAATAATATCAAATATTATATATAATATATTTGTATGTGTACGCATGAGCGTAGCGATTTTGTATAAACACATGCGTGAGCGTAGCAATAAAAAAAACATGCTTTCGCATGTTTTTATTTATATCTCACAGATGCTACAAACTCCCCCGAATAAGCACCCGCAAGCTGGTTTGGTTCAGCATATAATGTTCCTTCTACCGTAAACTTCAATACACCATCTTCGCCCAGCGTATGGAATACATCATGATCGTCTGTTAATTCAACTGACATTAATTCTTTTTTGTTTGTATTATGTAATAACTTTACATATCTTGGATAAGCTACCTCAACATTCGCCCCAGGTTCTCCATTGATACCGAAAATACCTTTTGCACTATTTTGAGTACCTTTGTAGATGTTTCCAAAATCCATAGATTCATCTTCTACTATTGTTAATGTCTCAATTACATGAGCTGTAACAGTCATTGTAGCTTCACTTGCCATAATATGAACAGAGTTCAACCCAAGCATGATTAAACCGATTAAAAACTTTTTCATAATTTTAAAACCCCCAAATTTTTATTTTGATATGTAAAAACAATGTCCGTAGGATTGGTATCTAACTTTTGATAATAGTTCTCGTTCTCGTTCGTATTTTTCAACGGCTTGCTTATTTGAAACAGCAATTGTTGTACTGGTATTTCCAGATTCAACATTGTCAGATATTATATTATTGTCCTGTAGCTCAACTTGAATTTTATCAGTCGCAGTATATAATGTCCCTTTTTCATAAATTGCTTCATCTTCCACGATTGTTTGAGTTTTAACAGTAATCGTAGTTTCACTTGCCATAGTGTGAATAGTATTAAGTCCGAACATAATTAAACAGATTAAAAACTTTTTCATAATTTTAAACCTCCCCAAAAAATTTATTTCTAATACGTAAAAACAATGCCCGTAGGCATTGTTTCTGTTAATTAGTTATATCTAACTTTTGCTAATATACTTCCCTCATAAATTCCAGTAATTTGGTCACTCGAAACATTTATACTTGCTTTAATTGGATAAGAATACTTTCCATTAGCATCAAGATTTACTGATTCATTCTTATTTCTATCAAATGCAACAGCTATTCTATCTGTAGCTTTATCAGTATTACCACCTGCTCTAACCATAAATACATTTGCAGTGTCTATATCAACTGATACACTTGCACCTTTTTGTCCAGTTATTTCGTATTCTCCATTTGCACTATATGAAGCACCTTGTGCGATTCTTCCAAAGTCAACGTCTGTCTTTCTTTCAATTTTTAAAGTTTCCATAACTTCTGCTGTTATTTTCATTTCAGCTTCATGCCCTGGTGCAGATGCAAATGCGTTCATAGCTCCAATGATAAATAATCCAGTTAATAGTAATTTTTTCATAAAATAATCATCTCCTAAGTTTTTTATTTGTCTTGTTTCTTTATACATATATTATATCATGGTTTACTTCATGTGTCAAGTTTTATTTGCAATTAATTGTATCTAACTTTTGCAACGAAGCTACCTTTATAATTTCCTTGTGGTACTTTTCCATCATCACCAACATTAATATCTCCGATAATTGGAATGTCTACCTTTCCATCTGTTCCTATTGTAACTTTATTAGATGCTGTAGATAATGCAACTTCAATAGATTGATTCCCATGTTCTCTTCTTAACTCTGTTTTATCTGGAAATTCAATTTCAATATCGGCTCCAGATTCTCCATCAACTTCAAACACACCTGTAGCTTGTCTTCTCTCTCCATTTGTCATGTTTCCAAAATTCATTGGTGTTTTTTCTCTTATCTTTAATGGCTTAATTATTGTTGCCGTTATATTCATTGTAGCTTGATTTGTAGATTGTGAAGCCATAGTACCAATTGTTCCTAATATAAATAAGCTTGTAATTAATAATTTTCTCACTCGATATTCAACTCCTAAATTTTATTTTCTATACATTCATTATAACACAGTTTATACGATTAGTCAATTATTATTTACATTATTCATATCTAATACTTGCAACAAATGAACCTTTATACGAACCTCTTGACGCATTTGATGGAACAGTCATATTTCCAACCATAACCATATCAATTTTCCCATTTGTATCTAATACTGCATTTTCATTATTAAGACAACTAAGTGCTACATCTATCGTAGACCCGTCAGCATGTGCTAT
>JBOFSX010000101.1:0-3312 GCA_051651765.1 Anaeroplasmataceae bacterium
AAAATATTAATCAATTTTTTTTAAAAAAATCTTTAAAAATCTTTAAAAATCTTTGAGGTTTTTTAATCAAAAAAGGTGATAAAAAAAAATATCAGACCACAGTGTATAATAAGTGGTCTGTCACTTGCAAAAAATCACCCTAAAATGGCAAAAAAAACACCCTCTGTCTAAGTTGTATCAATGCTTTGAACTGGTTTTAAAAAATGTGCGTTTTTTAGGGTTTTATGATTTTTAAAAAATCACTCCAAAATTACACGAAAAACACCCTATTTTATGCTTGGATTTCATGCTCTCAAAAAGACTGATTTTTTCATAAAAAAGAGTTTTATGTTATAATTTGAAAATGGAGGTGAGATGTTGAGTACTAAAGAAAAAGAATTTGAAAATATCTTAACTGATATGAGAAAATATAAAATTACTCAAAAGTCTATGGTTAACTCTTTAGGTTGGGGAATAAATTCTTGGACTAAATTGAAAAAAGGACAAGCCAAGCTCACTAAAGCTAAGTTGAATGCAATCCGAAAAGAGTTAGATAATCAGATTGAATTGTGGAAACTAAAGCAAGAGGCAACTGATATTACCGTACTTAGAAATATTACAATGGGAATTAATAAGTACAATTTAGAGATTGAAAAAGTAGAGTTGTGTCAAGATGAGGACGGCAATAGTTACTTTGATGAGATTACTAAAGACAATTTGAGTTTTGTCCAAAGGGAGGTTGCTCTTAGGCAAAAGATAAAAAGAAATCAGAATAGGTTTGAGCCATGTGTTATGGCAAGTGTAGATATGATTACATTGAGTAGGGTTATCAATGAACATGAGGAGAAAATACTCTTTGAGAGTTTGAAAAGCATGATTGTAACTGATGTTAGGTTAATGGAAACTGTTAATCCACACTATGATTCGCAAGTTGGTAGGTTTAGATATATTTACAACTTTGAGGGTGATGATGTAAAAGTAGGTATGGAATATACTTATAGAGATTTCAATGAGAAAAAAGATGTCAGGCTATTAAAGGTCAGATTTAATCCAAACAAGTGGTATGGTGAGAATAATTTCTTAAAGATTTTATTTTTAATACTTGGACAAGACCCTTTAGTTCATAACTTTGATGTCTGTAAGGATTATCTAAAATTTACCTATAAGGACGTTTATTATGACGATAGCAAAGATACAAGTACTCGTACTGATGAACTTGGTGTTAGAACTGTATATTTTGGACGTAAAGAGGACAAGAATGTAAACCTTATGGTTTATGATAAGAGACAAGAAATCTTGAAAAAGGATAACGTAGATATCGGTTATGATTGTCTTAGAGCAGAGACAAGGATATTCTTAAAAGCTAATAGGAGATTTTATTTAACAAGTGATGTTGAGAAAATTAAAGTCCCAATTATTCCATATTCATGTGCTTTATTTAAGTTCAAACATGATATTGATGAAATTGACCGTTTGTTATATAAGGCTTTTTTAAGGAGAGATGAGGATATAAACTTTTTAAGATATTCTAAGAAATTAAAGCATATTGCACAAAATCAATTTGAAAGAAAAGATACTGTAGCAATAGCCACAATTGAGGTTACAAGTGCCATAAGAATGTTTAGTTATAGGTATCGAATAGCTTATGCAGAATGTCTTGTTAATAGATTGGACATATTGAAATACCCAGATGCAACTACAAGTGAAAAAGATAAAAAATTGAATAGGCAAAAAGAAAAAGCAATAAGAGACGATATTTATATTTATTATAAAGATTATCTAAAAGAGCCTATACCTAATGAGTTACTAAAGAGATTGAATGAAAAAGAAAAAGAGGAATTTAAGAATAATGAAAAAGAGAAAATTAATGAATTGCATGAAAAATATGCAAAAAAAATAAACTCATACGAACCAGTACAATCAAAGTTTGATTGGTACAAGTTGTAATAAGTTTATAATTTCGTTTAAATTAAGTTAAGTTAAAGATATCATCAAATAAAAAATAAATCAAGTCCCCAGCACCGAACGTAGTGAGGTGTATGGGGATTTCTTGTATTCATTTCTAATCTAATAATAGCTTTAAGTGTTGATAAACCTTTATGTTAAAAGCGTTAGCTTTGCATATCATCAAGAAAATTAGATAGTACAGAATTAATTATGTCTTGGACTTTATATTGTCTGTTGTCCTTGCAGAATTTATTAAATCTTTCCCAAACATCAACATCAATTTTAAAGTTCTTTGATGCAAACTCACCATTAAATTCTTTAATTCCCTCAACTGGTTTTATGGTGTTTTTATCAAGTAGCTTGTACAGATCCTTAACACTATCTTGTAATTTTAAGAACTCGTCCATAGTAACAAAACGAGTTTGAACTTTTTCAATTTGTTTTAATTTAGAATTATATTCATAGCCAAACCCATTTAAATGGATTTTAAGAGTTTTATCAGTAGTCATAAGGTATTTACATAATTCCTTAAATGGAACTCCCTCTGATAGCTTTTCATTCGATATTTTTACTATATCGTCAATAGTTAAGTCCTTGTAGTTCAATTTTTCCATATTATTACCTCCCTAAGTAACATAAATCTATTATAACACTAAGTAACACTAAATAGTACTGTGAAAATAAGGGATTTTGTAACACCATGTAACACTTAGTATTATTTTGCAATACTCTATAACACTAATTAACACAACACAATATAATACTAAGTAATACTTTTTAACACTAAGTAACGCCATGTAACACAAATAATATATAACACCATGCAACACTAAGTAATACCAAGTAATACTAAGTAGCATTTGGTAACACTAAAAAGCTATGTTCCATGAGTAACACTAAATAACACTATATAACATCAATTAATCTGTAGGAAAAACAACTGATTTGTAGGGAAAAATGCAAGTATTACAAGTAGTCACAAACAAGCAATATAGCCAAACATCACACCAAAAGAGCAAATCAACCCACTTTAAAAGCAAAGAAAAAAAAGAAAAGTAGTGAGTGTTCTCCCAGGCATAGCGAGAGCAATGGTTTTATGCCGTTTTGGGAGGACTTGAACGGTGAATAAGAGTGTAAATAAATTGTAGCTGCATAGTTAGTCCAAGAAAAAAGTCATGGCTCTTTAGGTTTCAAAAATAAGAAAAAGTTTCACCGAAAACATTAAAAAATAATCAAAAAAGTAATCAAAAATATTAATCAATTTTTTTTAAAAAAATCTTTAAAAATCTTTAAAAATCTTTGAGGTTTTTTAATCAAAAAAGGTGATAAAAAAAAATATCAGACCACAGTGTATAATAAGTGGTCTGTCACTTGCAAAAAATCACC
>JBOFSX010000102.1:0-3156 GCA_051651765.1 Anaeroplasmataceae bacterium
AAATGATATTATCTCACCTAATATTTTAGGTATGGATGTCAGACAACAAGTAGTTATAGATAAAACTATGATAAATCTAGATGGTACACCTAATAAATCTAAACTAGGTGCTAATGCTATTTTAGGTGTAAGTGTAGCAGCAGCTAAAGCTGCAGCTATGTACTGTGGATTAGAGTTATATAAATATCTAGGTGGATTTAATGCTAAAAAATTACCACTACCTATGATGAATATTTTAAATGGTGGTTCTCATGCATCATGGTGTATTGATTTTCAAGAAATTATGATTATCTGTAAATCAGCTAAAACATTTAAAGATGCAGTTAGAATTGGTAGTGAAATATTTCATACATTAAAATCAGTACTTAAAGAAAAAGGTTATAACACAGCTGTTGGTGATGAAGGTGGATATGCTCCTAAATTATCAAGCAATAAAGAAGCATTTGATTTAGTAGTAAAAGCTATTAAACAAGCAAACTATGTACCAGGTGAAGATGTTGTTTTAGCTATAGATGCTGCTAGTTCAGAGTTCTATGACAAAAAAACAAATAGTTATAATCTTAAAGCAGAAAATAAAGTATTAACTTGTGAAGAGTTAATAAATTATTATGTAGACTTATGTAATACATATCCTATAGTATCTATAGAAGATGGATTAGATGAAGATGATTTTGAAGGATGGAAACTACTTACTTCTAAATTAGGAAATAAAATACAATTAGTAGGAGATGATTTATTTGTTACTAATGTAAATAGATTACAATTAGGTATATCAAATAACTTTGCAAATTCTATACTTATTAAAATAAATCAAATCGGTACTTTAACTGAAACTTTTGATACTATTGAATTAGCTAAAAATAATAACTACACTTGTGTTATTTCTCATAGATCAGGAGAAAGTGAAGATACTACAATAGCTGATATTGCAGTAGCAGTTAATGCTATGCAAATTAAAACAGGTTCTTTATCTAGAACCGATAGAATTGCTAAATATAATAGATTAATACGTATTGAAGATGAACTTAACTGTTATGGAACTGAAAAGGTAAGTGAATTTAAAGACAATAACGTATTCTATAATATTAACAAAAAATAATTAAGAGATTATATTTTGAAAATAATTATATCACCAGCAAAGAAAATGCGTAGTTGTGATTTTTATAAACCAAAATCAACACCTATATTTATAAATGAATCAAATGAATTACTAGATGTTTTAAAGAATCTTGACCTAGATTCTTTAAAACAATCTATGAACTTAAAAGATAAACTAGGTCTTGAAACATTTAATCTTTATAAAAATATAGATACATCAAACATAGACCCAGCAATACTATCTTATGATGGTATAATGTATAAGTATATGGGAATAGATGTATTTAATAATAACGAATTTAAATATATAGAAGATAATCTATATATAATATCTGGTTTATTTGGACTACTTAAACCATTTGATGGAATATATAAATATAGATTAGAATTCAATACTAAAATTAATAACATAGATCTTTATGAATTTTGGTCAGACAAAATTTATAAAGAATTATTTAAAGATAGTGATATAGTTATTAATCTTGCTAGTAATGAATATTCTAAAACTATAAGAAAGTATTTAAAACCTAACAATAAATTTATTGACATCAAATTCTATGAAAAAGATAATGATAAACTAATTGAAAAAGGTGTTTATGTTAAAATAGCTAGAGGCGAAATGATTAAGTACTTAGCTAGTAATAATATAAATGATTTAGAAGGTATTAAAAACTTTAATTATCAAGAATATCAATTTGATAATTCATTATCAAATGATATGAATATAATATTTGTAAGATAAAATCAAAGCATAATAGTATATTTTTATAAATAATGATTGATTTTTAACCATATATAATGTTATAATTCATTGTAGAAATTATCATTTTATTTACTAGGAGGAATTACACATGGGATTTATTGATGTTTGTATAATATTGTCGGCTTTCTGTTTAATAGTATTAGTAATGTTACAAGACTCTAAAGATGACATTAAAGATGCATTTAACGGAACTAAACAAGAATTATTTAAAAATCAGAAAACTAGAGGAATAGATTTAGTATTACAACGTGGTACAGCTATAGTTGCGATATTATTCTTTGTTTTAGTTATGGTCGCTGGTGTAATGAGCAAGTCTCAAATGTAAGTATTTAAAAGATTTCTATTAGAAATCTTTTTTTTATTAAAAGAATAGAAGGGAAGTGAATTTATGGAACAATCTGAAAAAGTATTAAATGCGTTATTAACACCTTACTGTCACTCAGTAGAACAAGTCAATAAAATAACAAATATATCTATGAAGCAAATAAATGAAATCATAGAAGAACTTATAAAAGAAGATAAAATACATAAAGTAAGAAAAGATTTTTATGCGGTTAAAAAAATAGGTATTTTAGATGTTAAAAAAACAGGCTTTGGTTTTATTATGGTAGATGGAGAAGAGTCAGATTACTTTGTACCTTCAAATGACCTTAAAACAGCTTACAACAAAGATAAGGTATCTTTTTATGTATTACCTAAATCAGGTAACCAAAAACTAGATACAGGAATAATTATAGATATAGTTGAAAGAAGTAATAACCATGTATTTGGTAAAGTTACTGAAGTAAATAAAAAGGGGAAAACAACCTATTATGTTGTTTCTCATGATAAAAAGTATGATACTAAAGCTATAGTAGATTACAAGGATCTAAATGGAGCAGTAACAAACAGTATAGTTGTAGCTGATATAATTGATCATAGTGGAGTTTATCCTAAAGTAGTTATATCAAGAGTCGTAGGACATACTGATGATCCTGGTGTTGATATATCACTTATAGCACTTCAATTTGGATTTAATACAGAATTTCCTGAAGACTGTATGGATCAAGCCTTAAAGGTAGAAACTGAGTTTGAAGTAAGTAAATATCCTAATAGAACTGACTTTACAAATGATGTAGTAATTACTATAGATGGTGATGATTCTAAAGACTTTGATGATGCTGTTAGTGTAGTTATTAACAGTGATGGAAATTATCTACTTAATGTACATATAGCTGATGTTAGTGAATATGTAACATTTGACTCACCTTTAGATATAGAAGCTTATAATAGAGGTACATCTGTTTATCTAGCTG
>JBOFSX010000103.1:0-3820 GCA_051651765.1 Anaeroplasmataceae bacterium
CTGAGAATGAGGATCTAGGTTCTAGAAAAATAGGATTTGGTAAAAATCTTTATATTGAAAAATCAGATTTTTTAGAAGATAAACCTAATAAAAAATGGAAAAGATTATCTAAAGGTATAGAAGTTAGACTTATGCATGCATACTTTATAACTTGTAATGAAGTTATAAAAGATTCTAACGGAGAAATTATTGAACTGCATTGTACTTATGATCCTAAAACCAAAAGTGGTACAGGATTTGACGAAAGAAAACCTAATGGGAATATTCACTTTGTTGAAGCTACAACATCAATCCCCTCAGAGTTCAGATTATTTGAACCACTAGTTTTTGACCAAACAGAAGATACTAAAGAACTAGATTTTATGGAAAGATTAAATCCTGACTCAATTAAGGTTTGTAATGGATTTAGTGAGTCATATTTGATCGAAACAAAAACTTATGATAAGTTTCAATTCATTAGAAATGGATATTTTACTACAGATAAAGATTCAAACAAAAATAAATTAGTATTTAATAGAACTTGTGAATTAAAATCATCATTTTAATTCGCAAGTTTTAAATTATTAAAGGAGAACTTAAAATGCTAAAAACTATAGACTTGGGACTACAATATGGTTCTAGAAAATTATTTGATAAAGTTAACATTCAATTTACAAAAGGTAACTGTTACGGAATTATAGGCGCTAATGGTGCTGGTAAATCTACATTCTTAAAATTATTATCAGGAGAAATAGAGTCAACTAATGGTTCTGTTCACATTGATAAAGGTGAAAGATTATCAACACTAGGTCAAAATCAAAATGCTTTTGACGATAAGGATGTAATTAAAACAGTTTTACTAGGCCATAAAAGGTTAGTAGAAATTATGGAAGAAAAAGAAATCTATTACGCTAAGGCTGATTTTACCGATGAAGACGGAGTAAAACTTGCAGAACTTGAAGGGGAATTTGTTGAACTAAATGGATGGGAAGCGGAAAGTGATGCAGCAACATTATTAAATGGTTTAGGAATATCTGATGATATTCACTATAAATTAATGGGCGAACTAGATGCTAAAGTTAAAATAAAAGTATTACTTGCTCAAGCTCTATTTGGAAATCCTGATATATTACTTTTAGATGAACCAACAAATAATCTTGATTATAAATCAACAAGATGGCTTGAAAACTATTTAATGAATTTTGAAAACACAGTGTTAATAGTATCTCATGATAGACACTTCTTAAATAACGTATGTACTCATATTTGTGATGTAGATTTTGGTAAAATTAAATTATTTGTAGGTAACTATGAATTTTGGTATGAAACAAGTCAACTTTTAAGTGCTCAATTAAAAGATCAAAATAAAAAAAGCGAACAAAAAGCTAAAGAATTACAAGAATTTATTCAAAGATTTTCAGCTAATAAATCTAAAGCACGTCAGGCTACATCTAGAAAAAAATTATTAGAAAAACTAGTTATAACTGATTTAGAACCATCTAGTAGAAAATATCCATTTGTTGGATTTAAACCTAATAGAGAAGTTGGAAATGATATTTTAATGGTTGAAGGACTTACTAAAAAAGGACTTTTTGAAAACCTAAGTTTTACTGTTGGTAAAAACGATAAAATTGCTTTCTTATCCGAAAATAGTATGATAGTTACGACATTGTTTAATATACTTGCAGGATTAGAAGAAGCTGATAGCGGAACTTTTAAATGGGGAGTTACAACTTCTTTAGGCCACTTAATGCAAGATAACAAAGAATACTTTACAAAACCGGCAACTTTAATAGATTGGTTAAGAGAGTATTCAAAAGAAGACAAAGCCGAATCGTTTATTAGAGGTTGGTTAGGAAGAATGTTATTTAGTGGCGAAGAATCATTAAAAAAATGTAATGTATTATCAGGTGGAGAAAAAGTGCGTTGTATGTTAGCAAAACTAATGTTAGAAGGTGCTAATGTTTTAATGTTAGAAGATCCAACAAATCATTTAGACTTAGAAAGTATAACAGCTTTAAATGAAGGTATGATTAACTATAAAGGGAACATATTATTTTCTTCTCATGACTCAGAACTACTTAATACAGTTGCAAATAGAATTATTAGTTTTGAAAAAGATAAAGTAGTAGACAAATTCACTACTTATGATGAATATATTGATTCAGTAAAATAATAGGGGTGTAATATTTGGATTTAACAAATTTAAATGAAAGACAAATAGAAGCAGTTTTAACAATAAAAGGACCGGTTATGGTAATGGCAGGTGCTGGAAGTGGAAAAACCAGTGTACTAACTAATAGAATAGCATATTTAATTAATGATAGATTTGTTAATCCTAGAAGTATATTAGCCGTTACCTTTACAAATAAGGCGGCTACTGAAATGAAAAATAGAGTAGCTGATTTAGTGGATGAAGATGTACATAACATGTCTATTTCTACATTTCATTCTTTTTGTAGACAGGTTTTAATGCATCATATTTCAAAGTTAGATAGATATAAAAATTTCTTTAACATAAGTGATGAAGAAGATTCAATAAGTCTAGTTAAGGAATCTTTAAAAGAATTACAATATGATAATGAATACAAACCTAAACACGTTAAGAATTTAATATCAAGTTTCAAAAATAATGTAATTGATAAATTTAATGATTATAAAGTTGAAAGCATATATCAACTTTATCAAAATAAATTGGTAGAAAACTCTTTACTAGATTTTGATGATCTTATTTTAGTTACAATAGAATTATTTTTAAAGTTCAAAAATGTTGCTGATAATTACAAAGAAAGATTCAAATATATTTTAGTGGATGAATTTCAAGATACTAATAAAAGTCAATACAAGTTGATTCAACTAATGACAGATAAGGATAGTAATATTTTTGTTGTTGGTGATCAAGATCAAAGTATATATTCTTTTAGAGGTGCCAGAATAGAAAATATAGACCTATTTTTAAATTATTATAATAATACTAAATTAATATTATTAGAAGAAAACTATAGATCTACACAAGCTATACTTGATATATCAAATAAACTTATTTCGAATAATAAAAATAGAGTAGAAAAGAAATTATTTTCTAATATTAAAAATACTGAATTGCCAATTTATGCTAATCTACAGGACCAATCAAATGAGACAGCTTATATTGTTAAAAAAATAAATGAAATTCGTTCATCACAAAACCTTCAATATAACGATTTTGCTATTTTATATAGAAGTAATTACTTATCAAGAACATATGAAGATGCTTTTATAAGAAATAGAATTCCATATAAAATTTATGGTGGGTTATCTTTCTTTTCTAGAAAAGAGATAAAGGATATAGTTTGTTATCTAAGAGTTATAGTTAACCCAGATGATAATATTGCTTTTAAGCGTATTGTTAATGTTCCTGCAAGAACTATTGGAGAAGCTTTAATTTCAAAATTAACAGATGTCGCCAAAGATAATGGTGTATCCTTATTTTCTTCAATAGACATTTATTTAAAACAAAAAAATCATAGTAATTTAATTACATTTAAATTTCTAATCTTAGAACTAAGAGAAATTCTGTTAGAAGAAGGATTTAGTATACCAGATATAATTGATTTAGTATTAGATAAAACCGGTTATTCTAATATGTTGCTTCAAGATGGAGAAGAAGGAAAAGATAGGCTTCAAAATGTTAAGGAATTAAAATCAGCCTTAAGAGAAGTAGAGTATACTTATCAAGGTAATGCTATAGAAAAATTAAGAGAATTTCTAAGTGATCTAGCTTTAAGAGAGCAAGAACAACACTCATCTAAAAATACAAATAGTATAAAACTTATGACATATCATCAGGCAAAAGGCTTAG
>JBOFSX010000104.1:0-2568 GCA_051651765.1 Anaeroplasmataceae bacterium
TTATATTTTTTAGTATTACTCAATAATAATTCTTCAACACTAAACTCTATTTTATTTATGACAACCTTGTTAGCAATTGTTTTACCAAGTAAGATTGCTGATGAGTGTTTAAGTTCAATATTTGACTCTACTACAAAACTTCCATAGTCATAATTAAATAAAGTGTTTTCATCAACACTAACATCAACACCAACATTGTTACCGAAACTCATTTTACAAAGCGTCTCGGCTAATCCACCAAACATGATTGTAGATGCTGATATTATATTTTTTTTTTCTATATTTGTTGAGACAAAATCAAAGTTAGATTTAAGTTGATCAATATTAGGATTAAAGTTTGATAACGGATTATGTTTTATAAGATAAATATAATTACCTTCTTCTTTAAATTCAGGAGATATAACTGTTTGAGCATCAACAACTGTAATTCCAATCGCCATTAGCATAGGTGGAACATTTAAATTCTCAAAAGACCCACTCATAGAATCCTTTCCACCAATAGATGGTATCTTTAAATCATTTTGAATTTTAATAGCTCCAAGCAAACTCGCCAGCGGTTTACCCCAAGTAGTTTCATCTTTCATTCTTTCGAAATATTCTTGATAACTAAATCTAGCTTTATTATATCTAGCTCCACTACTAACAATCTTAGAAATAGCTTCGATTACAGCATATTGACTTCCATGAAATGTTGACCATTCACTAATAAATGGGTTATATCCATATGTTAGCACTGATGAAGTGTTAGTTACTCCATTTAATACTGGAAGCTTTTGAATTGATACTTGTGTTTCTGTTAATTGATTCTTTCCGCCAAAAGGAAGCAATACTGTAGATGTTCCGATAGTTGAATCAAAATTCTCTACTAATCCTTTTTGTGACATGACGTTAATATCTGCTAAATTATTTAGTATTTTTTCCTTGACTGTTCCACCTTTAACATCTCTGTTAAAAGGATTAACATTTTCAACTTTAGAAATATTTGCGTTAGTAAAATGTTTAGCACCAGCACTATCGATGAATTCTCTATCTAAATCAACATATTTAATATCCTTATAATACATAACTAATTTATTAGAATCGGTAACATTACCAATGTGTACAACCTCTATATTTTCCTCTAAACAGTATTTCATAAATTCTTCTTTGTTAGAAGGATCTACTACAACACTCATTCTTTCTTGCGACTCACTAATTGCTAATTCAGTTGCATTTAGTCCATCATATTTAGTTAACACTCTATCTAAAAACACTTCAAGACCATCAGCAAGTTCTCCAATTGCAACACTCACTCCACCTGCACCAAAATCATTCGATTTTTTAATTAATTTTGTTACTTTTGGATTTCTAAATAATCTTTGAATTTTTCTTTCTTCAGGAGCGTTACCTTTTTGTACCTCACTACTACATTCATCAATACTAGAAACATCAAGTTCCTTACTAGAACCTGTAGCTCCACCAATACCATCTCTACCAGTTCTTCCTCCAAACATCAAAATAACATCTCCAGGAGTTGGTGATTTACGAACAACATCAGAAGCTTTGCTTGCGCCTACTACAGCACCAACTTCTAAACGTTTAGCTAAGTAACCGTTATGGTATATTTCTCTAACGTGAGTTGTTGCTAACCCTATTTGATTCCCATAAGATGAGTACCCATGCGTAGCTTTTGTAGAAATAATTTTTTGAGGAAGTTTACCTTTAATAGTGTTACTAATATCTTCAAAAATATTAGCAGCACCAGTAACTCTCATCGCTTGATAAACATAGCTTCTTCCTGAAAGAGGATCTCTGATCGCTCCACCTAGACAAGTTGATGCTCCACCGAAAGGTTCAATTTCAGTTGGATGATTATGAGTTTCATTTTTAAATTGAAGTAAGTATTTCTCATCTTTTCCATCTATATTGACATCAACATAAATACTACATGCATTATTTTCTTCACTTACTTCCATATCATTAAGATAACCATTTAGTTTTAAGTGTCTAGCAGCAATTGTTGCCATCTCCATTAAACAGTCTTCTTTATTTTCTCTGTTCAAATCTTTTTTCATATCAAAATATAGTTTTAGTGAATCTTCTATATCTTTTTTTATAAATGAATCTTCGATATTTATTTTGTTTAACACAGTAGAAAAAGTTGTATGTCTACAGTGATCAGACCAATAAGTATCTAGAATCTTAATTTCAGTTTCATAAGGGTCTCTATTTTGTTTAACAAAATAATTAACAACACATTCTAAATCTAATTCATCCATAGCAAGAGAATATTTAGAAATAAATGCCTTGTATTCTTCTTTTTTTAATTTTCTTAACTCTTTAATCAATGGAACTTCTTTTATATTAGTCTTTTCCGAAAAAGAAATCGTTGTTAAATCCTTCACTCTAGACTCAACTGAATTTATATAATATTTTTTAATTTTTTCTAAATCAGCAACATTTATGTCATTTTCAAATACTAAAAGTTTAGAGCTTTTAATTTCTATGTCAGCATCTGTTTTTAATAATTTAACACAATCTTTGGCAGAGCTTGCTCTTTGATCAAATTGACCAGGAAGATATTCTACT
>JBOFSX010000105.1:0-1730 GCA_051651765.1 Anaeroplasmataceae bacterium
TAAAAATACTTTAAAATTGAAGAAAGAGGTGTCCTATTATAAATAATAATTATAAAAACACAAAAAATGAAATTGAAATCAAAGATGGTGTTACTTTAATAACTATATTAAAGAAAAACGGAACTCCACTTGTTGCTAAGATAGATACTGTTGACTTAGAAAAAGTTCAAAATGTTGGAACTTGGTTTGCAGAATGGCATAAAGATTTTAATACTTACCTAGTTCAAAATATAAGTTCAACTAAGGTTAATAAAAAATCTAAACCTCAAAAGCAAAGTCTACAAACAGTAGTTATGGATGTTACTGCAACTACACCTGTTAGACATATTAACGGAGATGCTTTAGATAACAGAAGATGTAACCTAGAAGTATTCAGAAGAACTGACTTAAATGAAATTGAAGAAGTTGATGAAGATACAATTGCTATTATTTTAAGAGATAAATATGGTAATGTTAATTCAAAAGCTTTAATCTCAATCGAAGATTTAAACCATGTTATAACTAATGAATATACTTGGGTTAACTACAAACTAAATGGAGAAAACTGTGTTATTGCAAACACTCCAAATGGTAGAGTTCATTTAGATAGAGTTATTATGAATCCTGATGAAAGCAAAACTGTTCATCACATAAACCTTAACCCATTAGACAATAGAAGACATAACTTAGAGTTAACTAATATTTAATTCTATAAAACATAAAAAAGGTACTGATTCCACGTCTTATTGGAATTAGTACCTTTCGTTTATAGAATTATAATAGTACAATATTAATTAAAGGCCATAGTATATGATAATGACATATTTAATCCTTATTATTTCTTTATACTATACCTCAGCCACACTCAAATAAATATTAGATCATATTCTATTACAATTTTATGTACCTTTGGTCCATTATTTATTTTAAAGTACCTAATATAAAATAATTATCTGATTAATTATATAATCAGTTTAATTGCTAAGGAGATTAAAATGACAGAAAAACTTTATTATGAAAATCAATATGAAAAATCTTTTACTGCTGAAATAGTGAATATAATGGAAAAAAATAATGAATTCCATATAGTTTTAGATAAAACTTATTTTTATCCTGAAGGTGGTGGTCAACCTTCTGATACTGGCTTTATAGAATCTAGTGAGGTTTTATTTGTTTATGAAGAAAATGGTGTAATTTATCATGTTACTTCTAAAAAACCTATAAAAATTCATAAAGTTAAATGTTCTATTTCCTGGGAAACAAGATTCGATTTTATGCAACAACATTTAGGACAGCATATTTTATCTGCTTGTTTATTAGACAAATTTAATGCAACAACTGTAGGTTCTCATTTAGGATCCGCCTCTTCTACTGTCGATGTTGACAAACTTCTTAATATTTCACAAATTGAAGAAGCTGTAACTTATGCAAATAACATAATATTTGAAAACATTAATGTAGATATTTTGTATCCAACTAAGTCAGAACTAAAAAAATTGTCTATAAAAAAAGTAGCTACTAAAATAGGTGAACAAATAAGAATAGTTAAACTATGTGATTTAGACATAAATCCATGTTGTGGTGTTCATCCTAAATCTACTTTAGAGGTTCAAATTATTAAAGTAATAAAATTTGAAAAACATAAAACTGGAACAAGAATAGAATTCTTATGTGGAAAAAGAGGAATAGAAAATTCATTTATAAATGATAAATTCACCTCTACTGTTTGTTCTAAGTTACACTGCAATTCT
>JBOFSX010000106.1:0-5074 GCA_051651765.1 Anaeroplasmataceae bacterium
CTTTTATCTATCATCTAGACTTCCTACTGATGAAGTTATTATAACACCATTAAGATTTCTAATATCCGAATAAACAGTTTTAGTGTCTATGTAGTATATTACATTTACTGTAAAATTCTTTGAAGCTAGTGACATCATAGAGCATTCACTAGACTTATCTATTATGTAATTTTCACCTAATACTGAACAGGCTTCATCTATAATGATACCGTCAAGCTCGCCTGTTACCACACTTAATCTTTCGTGTCCTTTTATGTTTTCAGACTTTTTATAGATACTATTATTTATAATGCTAACTAGGAAGTCAGAATTATTTATAATACTTACCTCTATATTAGTATTGTTTACTTTAAAATTTATATATGTATTTAAATATGTAATCATGTCTATTCCTCCAAATGTTTATTGTTATTATCCAATCCTGTCGACACTGCTACTCCAAGGTACATAGAAATTAATGAGCTACCGCCATAACTAATGAAAGGTAGATTTATTCCAGTTAACGGTACTATACAATATACTCCCAGTAAAATCACTAATGATTGCGAAAGTATCATACTGGATAGTCCTAAAGATACTAACTTGGATTTACTTGTATGTGAGCGAACAACTAGTCCCAAGCACAATAATACAAGCAGTGTAATAATACCTATTGCAAATAAAATACCGTACTCTTCTACTACAACAGCAAAAATATAGTCGCTTTCTCTTATAGGCAACATATGAGATAATCCATTACCTAATCCTGTCCCGAATAGGTTTGCAGATGACAATGTAAATAATCCTTCACTTGCCTGAAACCCTATACTATCTCTGTATAGAAATGGATTAGCTATTACTTTTAATCTGTCGTAGAAATGTGAAAAATTATTTACTGCAATAAAGAAAACTGGTAAGGTAATTACTATAGAAATTAATAGTATGTAAATCTTTCCTATCACAGCATATAAATGTATAGATAGAATTATGTATACTATTAACGATGTACCTAAATCTTTTTGGTATACAAGTATTATTAGGTATATACATACTGTGAAGATATTCATTAATACTGACTTATAGTCTGACCTATCTTTATATCTGTAAGAGGTTGCAGATAGATAAACTATAATTACTACTTTTAAAAATTCTGAAATCTGCACAGTTGTAAATCCTAAATCAATCCAGTTTCTAGAACCATTTATCTCTATTCCAAATAGTGGAGTTATAATAAATAATGCAAATAGTATAATAAGAAATCTTACATTACTTAAATAGCTAAATGATGT
Source organism: Anaeroplasmataceae bacterium (assembly GCA_051651765.1). GTDB lineage: Bacteria > Bacillota_I > Bacilli_A > Acholeplasmatales > Anaeroplasmataceae > JBOFSX01. Next base: position 1,269 of record JBOFSX010000106.1, read on the forward strand.
TGAGCTAGACAATAATGCTACTGGTATGAAAACTAGGTTTGCTATTATTAGATATACTATTGTTTTGCTATAGAACGAATAGTCAATAGAATAAAATAGGGATATCCCAACAGCACTAAGTATATTTATAATAACTATCGATGAGATATCCCTATTAAGATACTTTCTAATAAATGTAGATGTAAATGAAGTTAAAACTACTATGGTAATAAAAGAAACTATTACATCTATTTGTCCTGTGTTGTAGTATAATAATAGTGAGATAAGTAGTATAAGAGAGTTAGATGCTAGTAACAATTTAGACTCATCTCGCGTCATCTATCAAACCTCCCAACAGTGTATAGACATAAGTAACCGTCAGAGTTGTAGGAAAAATAACATAATTCTCTGTTGAAGTAGATAGACCCATACTTATCGATAGATAGTCTAAAATACTTACAATCGTCTGAAAATGCGTATTGACCACATGGTAATAATTCTATTAATAAATTATTAGATGTTGGCTTTACATAGTCTGAGTAAATTAAAAGCTCCCTATAAATTATCTTATCTCCATTCACAACTAAAACTCTTTTAACTAGTCTATCCCTAAGTGCGTTAGTATAAACGTTATCTGTAAAGTTAATTATTAAAAAATCAACAACTTTAAAACGTAAATCTTTATCTTGAGTGTTAGTTTTTAAATAGTAATTTAAATTACTATAAAATTCCTCACAATCGCTCAATTAAATTATCCACCTAACAATCTTTATTTTTCCATTTACTATAATTAACTCATGACCTAGGCAATAAACCTCTTTGCTATAATCTATAGTGTCAGACTCAATTATACTCATAAAACATCTTAATCCATTACTCTCCATTTCCTCCCACAATTCACATAAAATAGTGTAGGACATATCTGAATACTTTTTGCTTTTTCTACACGTAGCCCTAAATCTAATAAACTCTATATCTTTTACATATAGATTTCCTGAAAGTATTCGACGAACTACTTCTATCTTTGTCTTTTTTCTACTGTACTTGTAATTAGTACTTGAATTGTTTCTTAACCCTTTAAACAATACTAAACTCATAATGTAATCACCCATCTTTATAAAATTTATAATCCACTAGGACCTAGTTTATGTCTATAGTTTATAGTATTTAATTACTAAATATAGTAGATACGAATATCTACTATGTTAATAATTATGTACTGTATAATGTTTTATCCTCATAGCAATTATTGATAACAGATTTATTAGATCTGAAATCTAATCTCTTATAATCGTGATGTGGGCATGAACCATACATCCCTACTTTTTCATTAGTTATTGTACATTCCCTGCTTACTTCCTCAGTCTCTAGATTTGTATCAAGTACGCAGTGTATGCAATTTGAATGCTCTCTCTTCATCATGTGTTACCCCTCTTTATATAAAATTAATCTTAAGTTGAGTGTACTATTAGCATAATCATTAGATACGCCAGTACTAGACTAAGTTAATAATACACAAGTGTAAAGCTATTGTAAATATGTAAAAGGTCATTATACATAGTTATATAAAAACCTTGTCAACTGTTTAGGGTGTTATTTATTGTGTTATACCTAGTTACTAAATTCTAATAACTCCCTTATTATTAAGTTTGTTGTCTTTCCTGTATTGAACGACTCTTTTAAAAGATAGTCAGTTTTAACTGAATTAAGTAGTTTATAAGAATCACCTACAACTACACCTATTCTATTATCAATAGCCACATCAATATCTGAGCAGTATAATTCTTCTATGTATTCAACAACTGTAAGAAGATTCTTTTTTCTTTTTACTGAAAAAATAATAGAAGTTTTGCTTACTATAAAACAATTACAATTCTCAAAGCTAATACCATATAATTCATCAAATATTATTGATATCTTTCCACTATTTAAATGCTCATATATTTTGTAGTAAACTAATGATCTAGTTTTAGTAGTTTTGAAATAAGACTCTCTTACTAGTGTACTAGTATCTTGAATCTTAGAAATAACTTTCATTAGCTATATGCCACTCAAGTAGCTTTAGAAGAATATCTGAATGACATTCCTTTGGTGTACACCAGCAACCTAAAGCTACATCTCCTTTCTTACAAAGTAAAAGTATTCTGTTTAACTCAGTAATAATTTTTTCATCACAACACTTTATTTTATCTATAATATAATTATTATATTTAAATATAACACTGCTTCTGTCTGCTTCAGTTTTTAGATAAAATGGATTGCCCAATACACTAGTTCTGTCAACTTTTACTAGGGTTTCTTCTGTGAAAGGTTTGTAAGTTTTTAGATTAATTATTCTTACTCTATTAAACATAATAATAAATACTCCTTTATTATATTATATTTTCAGTGTATTTAGCTGCGAAATCCTCAGGGTCATAATTAACCTTATCTACATCAATAGTTAAATCATTATACATTATAGCGTTGTAGATTTTAGGTAATATTCCAGTTATGAAAAAATCATTATACTTATCACGTGTTATGACATTAAACTCCCTGACTATGTAGATTTCACAATTATCTTTGTGCATATATAGTACCTCCTACATTTCTATCTAAATTGTTAAAGCTAATAGAACTAGCTCTAATAGCTCTATAATCTTTGCTATTACTATCTAACATTAGCTTATCCCCACTAGACTTTAATGTTACTGAGAATATAATTTTAACACTACTTTCCATAGCTATGTTGTTTGCTATAGATCTAGCAACTTGTCTGAAATCCTCTTCATCTGTATCTACTGTAAAATCTAACTCTTCTGTAAATGGTATAAGGTGGTTAGAAGTACTTAATACGCTATACTTCAATACAAAGTCCCTATTACTGTTACTCATAAATTTAAATCTTCTCATTAGTGCTTTCATCCCCTCTAAAAGTTTTTAGTGCCATTATAATTTATAAGTATTATAAAAGGACAAACATGTTCAATCATTTTGCTTATAGTCTCCCAATCACCGCCACCTCTAAAACATGCTATTCTATAGGGCATATAAAAATCTTTATTAGGGTATTTATCTTTTAACTCCTTTATTTTACATAAGCCGTTAAAAAAGGCTTCATAAGATGTAGGACATTTATTCCAAACGCTTCTTAGACCATTCTGACCTATAAGTCCTACTACATGTAAGTCATCATCTATTCTACTTACAATTAATTCTCCTAGATTTAATCCCCTATTGGTTTTAGTATACATATAATCTTTAAAATGTGTAGGGAACGTGGATTTTATTGTTAGCGCTACTCCACCTCCCATTATCCCCTTGTTATTTACTTGATGTATTATAAAGCCATTATGTACTTTAGTTATGTCCCCATCGATTACTTTTAACACTCATTGACACCTCCTATTTTAATTAGTCTCTATATCTTACTCTTTGATCTTTTTTATAATGTTTAGAGCAGAATCCTCTAGCATAGTGCTTTAGGTTACACTCGATTTCCTTACATACTCTATCCTCAGAACTTTGAGCTATCTTTGAGATATCTTTTGTAACCCCATTACGTTTAGATTGCTTATAGTGTGCATAGCAAAATCCTTTACCGTAATGTGTATTTTTACAATTCATATGCGAACATGACTTATTCTTTACTCTTTCACGTTCAGGTGTTAATCTGCCATGTACTCTTACTTGAGCATTATGTTTTGAGCAGTATCCGTTAGAGTAGTGCTTATTCAAACAATTAGTTGCACTACATAGTCTTTCTTTTGTTTCTGTAACTAGTATCATCTTATGTACTCTCCTATTAATTATGTAATATTATGCCACTGAAGTTAAAGTATAGT
>JBOFSX010000107.1:0-13503 GCA_051651765.1 Anaeroplasmataceae bacterium
TTAAAGTCGTATCCATTTTTAAATTTTGATGCATCAGATAATATTGTGTTGATATCTGATTCTGTTAAATCGTTTAATGTTAATAAATTTCTCATATTTATACACTCCTTTATATAAAAAAAACTCCTTGGAAAATATATCCCAAAGAGTTTGAATGTACTAAATATAGAGTATTAGCGTGCACTAATATTTATATGTTATAGTTATTCATAGCCTCTCTGGACTATATTAAATAGCTTACTAACAGTATTATATACTATCCAATAAATTTATGGAATAGTAAATTTACAAAAATTTTATTTTATGGTTTAAAGACTAAAACTACACCTACAGCTAAACTAATATAAACTATTATTGAGGCAGTTCCTAAAACATAGTTTATCCATACATCAGAAGGTTGTTCTGATGGAATAAATATATTAGTATATTCAAAGTATCCATCTATCCAAGTAATTTCGTAGTTGCTGTTTTCAGTATAGTTAACTAATATTTTATATTTTCCCGGTTCTTCAAATTCAGGTAATGATAGTTGAATATCTAATGTATCATCAAATGCTAAGTTCGAACTAACTATTGTATAAGATAGATCGTTTACTGTATGACCATCAAGATCAGATAAATCAGTAATTTTAATAGTTATTTTTCTAGGTAAAATAGTTAGATATGCTTCATTTTGAATTTCTATTGTATAGTTATTACTTCCAACTGTTGCAATTATTTGTTTTTTCCCAACATCTAAGTTATCCACACTTAAATTAATTTCAAATAATTCTCCATTTACAAAACCATCTATTATATTATATTTATAATTAATTTTATCACCGTAAATTGATTCAATATCGTCTGCATTGATTATAATTAGTTTTTCTTTAATGATAAAGTTACGGGATATTCTACCTTTAAAATTACCTTCTCCATTAATATATATTGTATATGTAGCTGCATCCTTAGCAGTGTACTCATCAATATAGTATGTAACATCTAATTCATTTATACTTACAGAAACAATAGGAGTTTTATAATTTCCATCGTATACATACTCATCATCTTTTAATGTGACATCCGCAGATGAAATATCAAGCTGATGTATTGTAAACGAAAACTCAACCAAACCTATGCAATTACCATCAATTTCAATGCTTAACTTATAATCAGTTGAAGCGTTTTTTTGTTGATTATTTGAAATTGTATAGCTGTTTATATCTTGTAAAGTATTATTATAAAATACATTAACCATTTGTGTTTGTATGAAACCATTATAAGTAAGTATATTTTGAGCTTCTACTACAAATAACGAATCATTTTCTATATTGACTGGCAAAATTTCAAACTCTTTTTCTATTGAACCAGAAAAATTATCAAAAAAAATAATTTTGAATTTGTATTTGTTTGCATCTATTACTATATTATTTGTCAGTTTATAAGATTCTTCAGGAATTATTTTCCCATCATAACTCACTCCAAATATTAAAATTTCTATCTCTTTACCAGTATAAGTATAATTTTGACCAAGAGTAGGTACAAGAAAATCATCGTCTAGTCCAGAGACATCCATGGGATTAATTATCACGGTCATAGTGTCACTTGTTAATGTTTTTTCAATACCATTATCTGTATAAGAAATTGTGCAAAAATACTCACCAGAGTCACTTACATTTTCTACAAAATAATTAGGACTATCAGACCCAATAGTTGAAAAATCATCTTCACCAACAGCTTTAAAAGACCAATTATACTTTAAATCAGATGGCTGGTCCGATAAAGTAATACTTAATGTTTCTTTTTTAAAATCATATGTCTTTAGAATATTAGCGCTAGTAGTTATTACTATTTTTGAATCTAGTTTCTCCCACTGAGCATATATTGTTAATTCTTGATACTGATAAACCCATGTATAGTTTTCTACATATGGTGAATTATTTTCAACAAAACGAATAGAACCACTATTAGTCATAATCATATTTTTACCATCTTTATCAACAGAATAACCTAACAATGTATATCCTTGTTTAACTGGATTAACCAAATTAACTACTTTATCCCCAGTTTTAACATCTATTTTGCTACTTCCTTTTATACCACTATTATTGTCAATGTTAATTGTAGTTATAAAAGCTTCCATGTTATTGGAATTATTATCTTCGCCATTTACTTCTTCAGTGTATATTTCTTCTGTATTAAAAATTTGATTTTTTTGTATTATTAAACTTGTTAAAAACATTAACATACCAGAGCATACTATTATTAACCCTAGTTTTGCTACTCTTTTCATAAAATACACCTCTTCTTAAATTTCTATTTCGCCTTAAATTTTAATTTATTATTTTTCTTTTTTACTACCGAAACCTTACTGTTTTTTCCAACTTTTGATTTTGATTCGATCGTTATTGGTTTTCTACCACTAGATTTTGTTGATTTTTCTTCTGTTTTAGAAATATCTTCCACTATAGTATCCTTAATTACTTTATTTCTTTTACTCTTTAATGAAACTTCTTCAACATTTTTTTTCTCAACTTCTCGTGGTTTAACCACTTCTTTTTCATTATTGTCATTAAGAAACTTCAAGTCTTTTGATAATGTTTCTTCATCTTTTACATTTTTATTTGACAAATTACTATTAGAGGATGGTATAGAAGAATTAATAAAACAATCACTTTCTGAATCACATTCTTCATGATCACACAAATCATTTTTTCTATTCTGGTTTTTTGCTCTAAGTTTCATATAAATGAAAATGTTTAATAAAACACCGATTATCAATACCAATATTAAAATAATCATAGTTGTAAATTCAAATTTTGTTAAATTCATAAATCCTCCTGAAAAATTGTGTTTTTATCTAGCAATTACAATTTGCTTAAATAAAAATCAAACAAGTTAATTCTTAGTAAAATAATAAAACAATCAATTATTATGATATTTAATAAATGATTGTTTATTTAATAAATTGTCATTGTGTTATATCAAAAATAAGTGTATTTTGCTTATATTTTTCAAATAAATTATATATTATTTAGCAAATAAATACAACTATTTTCAAAAAAAGCGTATTTTATAAATGAAATTATATTTCAAATAAAAAATTATTGTTACTCCAAAAATTAGAATACATATTTTTGCAATACTAATCAAACATTTTAACTATACTATATTAAATAAATTTTTAATGTTCTAGATTTCCATGATGAATTGTCATATTAAATAAATTAGAAACATTTTTGAAAATATTAAATTAGAAATATTATTTCAATTATAAAGAATTTAGTAATTGATTGAAAAAACTTGATGTTTCATACTAATATGACTACTATAAAATTAAAAGGATTAAGTTCTTTATAATATAGAACTTAATCCTCTTTTAAATCATATATTAAAACCTTTGTCATTTTAATTGCTTTCAAAACAAATAGTTTATCTTTATATAATTATCATATGGTTATATGTTTTTTGATAATATAAACAGATGTTATGTAAGATATATATAAATACATTAAATAGAATAATAGAATAACTAAAGTAGCTATACTAGCTATCGATATAACTGTACTTAATTTAATAATTATCAGATTATTAGTTATTAAGAATATAAATAAATATGAAAATATAATTGAAAATATGAAAGGTAATAAATATATAGTTAATAGTTGTTTAAAAATACTAATATTAATAGATTTTTTTGAAACACCTATTCTACTTATAGTTAAATATCTAGTTTTTTCATCAGTTGCATCAGTAATAGATTTTATACTAATAAAAGCTCCACTTGTTATTAAGAATACAATTCCTAAATACATAGCTATAAAGATATATATAGTAGTTTCTCCTGCAACTATAAATTTTGCTTGAGATTTAGTAAGTCCAGATAAATCTGAAAAATCTATTTTTTCATCTATTAGAAATTTCATATATTTATCAATTTCTTTATAATCATCTTTATTATAAATAAAGTTTATAGCATAATCTCTTCTAGGTTTAAATGTTTGTGTATCTAGATAAGTTTTAATTTCTTCTACATTCTCGTCAGCTATTACATAACATAATAAAACTCTTGAAATGTTTTCATTATAAATACTTATATTAGTATATGAATTAGGATTGATATCATATTTAAAATTTTTACCAAAGATATCTAGTATAGCTTTTTTTTCATTTTTTACATAATTTTTAATAGTATTTTGAGCTATATTCATATTTGATAATACTATAGCTTCATTATTAATTAGTGGTTTAGTATCTATATTTAACAATCTAGTTAATTCTACATAATCAGAGTATCTTAGTATTTGAGTTGTATTAGAAATATTTGTTATGTCTTTTTCTAAATCTTTAGTTATGTATTTATCAAGTATGAATTTAGGACTAGTTTGAATATTAATAATTTCATATATAGAGTAGTCTTTAAACATTTCAAACTTAACTCCATTATTTGTTAATACATCTACAATATATTCATCAGTTTGATCAGTTTGATAACTTGCAACAGTTCTAATTGAAGCATCATAAGGTGATGCTTTATTAACTTCTGTATCAAGCTGAGTTTTATAAGATATACTAACAGTAAATATAGTAATTGTACATAATAGTAATAAAGATGTAATAAATATTGTTAAAAATAAACTTCTTGATTTACTAGATAGTTGTCTATTTGTAAAAGAATTAATATTTTTATAATATGACTTGTTAGCTCTTTTAAATAATAAGTAATTATTTAAAAACGAATATGACAATCCAATTAATGAAATCACTATTAATATTATTCCAACAAAAGTTAAAGGATTTAAAAAGTTAAATTTAGTTACTGAAGTTATTATTGTTCCTACTATAAGAAATATTGCTGAAAATATAAATGCTAACTTAATATATAATTTATTAGTTTGTTTAATATCAGACGTTGTTTTTGATGCTTTTAATAAATTAATAATATTTTGTTTTGAAATCATTATGATATTTACTATTGTAACTATAGTAAATATCAAGAAAAAGAATGCGATTGTTTTTATAAACGATGACATGCTAAAAACAAATTTATATTTAGTAATATCTACATCAAATAGGTTTGCTGTAATAATACCCATAAATTGGGACATAAAATAACCAAGAGTTAGCCCTACTATTAGTGAAGCAATTCCTATAAACAAAACTTCAAAAACTAATATAATTGATATTTTGTATTGATTCATACCTAATGTCTTATATATACCAAATTCTTTTTTTCGTCTTTTTAATATAAATTGATTGGAGTATATAGATAAAAAGGCAAAAACTACGGCTACTACTATACTAACTGTAATTAATAGTTTAGAAAGTATTTCTAATATTTCTTTTTGAGAATTATCTAGATTAAGAATTATTTGTTGATCTTGTATAGAATTAAACACATAAAATAAACAAACAGCTAATGTAATAGTTACAAAATATATTAGATAATCTTTAATATTTCTTAGTGTATTTCTATAAGCTATTTTAAACAACATATGCTTATACCTCACCAATTTGGTTAAGTGTATCTAATATAACAGATAGAAACTCTTGATTTGTTTTATCTTCTTTTTCTAGTTGTTTATAAATTAATCCATCTTTAATAAATAATATTTTATTAGCATATGATGCTGTAAAAGGATCATGTGTTACCATTAAAATTGTAGAATTGAACTCTTTGTTTAGATTAGTTAAACTCTCAAGTAATGTTTTTGCTGACTTAGAATCCAATGAACCGGTTGGTTCATCAGCTAATATTAAGCTAGGATTAGTAACAATTGCTCTTGCTGCTGCTACTCTTTGTTTTTGTCCACCTGACATTTGAGACGGAAACTTATCTAATTGTGCTTCAATTCCCATTATTGATGAAATTTCATTTACTTTTTGTTTGATTGTATAAGTTTTTTCACCTTTGATAGATAATGACAAAGCAATATTCTCAAATGATGTTAGAGTGTCTAATAGATTAAAGTCTTGAAAGATAAATCCAAGTTCATTCGCTCTAAAGTTATCTAATTGTTTTCCCTTTAATGCAGTGATATCTTTATCATTTATAATAATATTACCACTGCTTACTGTATCTAGTGCCGCTATACAGTTTAGCAGGGTTGATTTACCACTTCCAGATGGACCCATAATTGCAATGAATTCCCCTTTATTCACAACAAATGATATTCCGTTTAAGGCAGTAAATGATGTTGTTTTTGTATCAAATTGTTTTTTTATATCTTTTATTTCTAGTATTTTGTTCATAAACCCTCCTTTTATAGTATTACTAAGAAAGTATGTATTGTAATACTACGGCGTAATATTAGCATATATATATTAATATGTTAAATAAAACACTTATTTAAGATGCACTGATAAAACAAAAAAAATGTTAGTTAAACTAACATTTTTTTAGTAATACTAAAATAGATTCAAGTCCAAGTGTTCTTTGGATTAATAACAAATTATCAACATTGTTGACTCCGTTTTTTATCCAATTTCTAACTTGTCTTTCAGAAAAACCAATTTTTTCTGCAAACATAACTTGCGTTATATTTTTTTCGTTTAGTATTAATTTTAAATTTTTTCCAACGTGTGTTGAACAATATAAATGCATATACATTAGCCTCCTTTGCTCCTAAAGGCTCCAAAGACTTTTCTATACATTTGTATTCATTATATAACATCAAATAATATTAATCAAATATTATTCCACTTTTGTTAGTTCGCTTGTGTAAAGATCTAGATAATATTTATGATTCCAATTTTTAAATTCTAAAATCGAGTAAGCTCTTGCAAATCTCTTTGTAAAATATCTTAAGAAGATATATGCAATTACATTTAAAATTAGTAAAAGTGGAGCAAATATTATAAAATTTATATCAAAATTTAATATTACACCTAAAAAAAATCTTAAAATTATAAATAAAGGTGCTAGTGAAATAAGTGAAATAAATCTACTAGACATTAGTTGATTATTTATAGGTATATTGTTTTGATCTATATAGTAATTAAATAGTTTGAATTTAATAAATTGTTTTTCACTTATAACGGAAGGTTGAATTAATATAGCATAGGTAAATCCAGCTGGTGGAGTAATCACTACTATAAATCCTACAATATAAAAATTATACTCATAATTGTTTAACATATCAAATAAAATAAATGATACGCCTAATATCATTGATATTAATAAGAATATAACTATTAGTATTTTTAAAGTTTTAAGCGAGTATTTTTCTTTTTTAAAAATGTAATTTTTAACAGAACTTCCTAATATATTATTTAATGAATCTTCATTATTAATTTGATTGGAAAAACTATCGTTAATATTACTCAAATTAGCTAATTTGAAATTTTCTAATTTGAGCTTTAAGTTTTCATTCACTAATACTAAGGTTTCATTTTGTTTATTTAAAGAATCAAATAAATTAGAGTAATAATTATACGAAAAGTTTAAAGAGTGTTTAATATTTTTATAATTAAAAAATATCAAAATAAAATCATAAAAAGTTGTAGTATATTTAATAACAATATCTAGATCGATATTCTTTTCATTTTTATGCTTATGCTTATTAACTTTTTCTAAATAGTCTGAGATTTTGTTATATAACGTAAGATCTATTTTAACTTCATCAATAAAATAACTTTTAACATCTGTATTTCTTAATATATATCCATTTGAGTTAGAAAGAATATCTATATTAGTTTCTTTAGATAATATTGATTTGAATGTTTCTTCAAATAACGAATAGTAAGAATCGTAAAATGAGTTGCACTTATTTTGTATATTCTTTTCTAGCGTCACATACCTATTTAAGATTTTTTCATCATATTTACCTAGATTATTTAACATAAAAACTCTCCTTGCTTTAAAAATAAAGATGTAACAATTAAGTTACATCTACAAATTTTACAAATATTATTAAATCAGTAACGTCAGTTTCAGTAACATGATCTTTAATAAATAACATCTCTTCATCACTATAAAATTCAGGCTTTTGTCCTTCTTCATTTCTGTATGCTATTGGGAAATCTTGTACTGTACCAACTCTATAAAAACAATAAATTTGATCAAATAAATTAGTAATGTCTTTTCCTTCTTCGTTAAAATAGGTAATTGATTTTATTTTACCAAGTTCTTCCACTATAGTCATTTTTGCAAATAAATCATCCATATATTTACTACCATTACTAGATGTAAAAGTTGCTTTAACAACATATACTCCTATGTCTACTTTGTCATTACCTTCATATTCAACTGTTACATCTTTAGGTAAGTTTCCTGAAATATATATTGACTTAGCACTTCCATCATAAGAAAATGTTTTATCCATAAATGTAATATTGTTTTTATTAGCAGAACATGAAACTAATAAAATTAATGGTATTAATATTAATAATAAATATTTGTATTTAAAAACTTTCATAACTACCTCTTAAATCTGTTTTATTTGTACATTAATATTTTCGTTGAATTTTAGTATCATATCTTTCATATATTTGTTCATTACATAAACAGTTTCTAATACAGGTGTATTATCAATAAATGTTTTAGGTGGTTTCGTAATTGAATAAAACCCAGATATATCTATAACTCTCAAGTAAGGACAATCATTAAACATACCTTCAGCTGAAAAAGGTGGGACAACTATATTAAAGAATTTTACTAGATTAACTTCACTTAAGTGTGTCTTTGAAAACATGTAATCATAATTTATAAACGCTAAATTATCAAAATGAATTAAATTAATATCTGTAATTGTAGAATTATAAAACATATAGGATAAATTTTCTGTTCTATGAGTATCTATACCTCTACTAAAATCAATGTCTTTCACATTAGTTAAATTATAAAGCAAATAAGATGCATTAGTAGGCAATTTTATATCTCTTCCTACAACTAATATATCAAATAATTCAGTATCATTATGTTGTTTATAATACATTTTTAATCTATTAGCTTGTGATAAGCTAATATCAACATAATTTTTTTTACTATAACCTTTTGTGTATTTATTACTGTTAGTTCTAAAAGTAACTGAAGCTACTTGATCTCTTCTAATGTTAGCTCCAAAAATGTTTTGCATTTTATCATGATCAACATTTCCATCTTCATCTAATACAACAGCTTCACGTATAACATAATCATCCATACTAATAGTAATATGAGTTTTAGAACATGATGTTAAAACAAGTAATAGTCCAACAACTATAATCAAATAAAACTTTCTCATTAAATATCTCCAATTCTTCCCTAGATACTCTCCATATTAGATTATAACATATTTTTAAATAATCGTTTATTTTTTTTCTTTACGCCCTGTATAAATATCTAATTCATCTTTAATATTTTGTGGTATTTCTGATTCTACAGGAAAACACACTGAGTTAACTAATTTTGAAGAAAATAGTTTAATAAAGTGCATTGTATCATAATAGTTTTTATCATCTAGATTTATAAGTACATCCTTTTTTGAATGTATTAATGCTCCTCCAGGAGGAGCTATTCTAGCAAAAGAAACTGCTGGTACTTCATTATCAGCAAAAGGTGTTGAATCACTTGAGTAAACTCCTTGTTTTACTGATATCGGAAATCCTACTTCAAAACCAAGATATTTAATAAAATGAACAAGAGATTTATTACTACTGCATACAGCAATATCTTCTCCTATAGTAACACCAACCATATCAATATTAATGCATAGTTTATAATCATTTAATTTTTTCTTATGTTTAAGTACATAGGCTTTAGAACCAAGTAATCCTAATTCTTCACTTCCACACCAAATAAACTTTAATGTTCTTTTAGGTTTAAACTCATTAAAATAGTTTAATAATTCTAAAATAGCTATACTACCTGTAGCATTATCATACATACCATTTGAATAACTAATTGAATCATAATGAGCAGTGAATGCTACTACTTCATCAGATTCACCTGGAATAGTAGCAACTACATTTCTAGATTCGTTTTTAAACTCTTCTTGAATTAAAGTAAGCGTTAGCTTATCAGGTAAATTATTTATTAATTTTTGACAATCTAATATAGTCATTATCACTGAAGGTATTTTACCATTTTTATAATGTCTTTCTCTTAATGGATACGGATCAAGATCAGTATATGAATTATCATCATATACACTACCAGTTGATAAAACTAATCCTACTGCACCTTTTTCACAAAGTATTTTATACACTTGATAATTAGCTAATTTAGAATGTAGTATAACAATACATCCTTTAACATCTTTAATTTTAGCATCATTAACACTAGTTATATATATAGGTCTTGCAGTAACACCTTTATTAGGTGTTGAACCTGATAATCCTACACCTTCTACATTAAATACTTCACCGTTAGAAGCAGTTAATTCTGCTTTAGATATTTTATATCCTTCTAAGTCAAAGGTTTCAATAGTAGCTTTAACACCTATTTCACTACATTTACTTTTTATAAATTTAGCTAATTTTTCTTCTTCACTACTTCCGCCTACTCTAGGATAATTCATTTGTTTTAATAATTCAAAAGTATTATAATTTTTCATACTTATTCTCCTTATGTCATTGCTTATAATATTTTATCATTATTTTATAATTTTAGTAATTACAAAATTTATAATATATAACTTATATAAGAATAAGTTTTATAGAAAATTTATTATATAAGTGATATAATTTAATCATAATTTTAAAACTAATGAGGTGAATTTTTTTGAAAAAATTAAAAGAGTTTAATAGAGTTTTATGTTTCGATGTTGAAACATCTGGTTTAGATTTTGAAAATGATAGAATAATTGAGTTTGCTATGATTGTACTAGAAAAAAATATAGAAGGTAAACTTGTAGACATAGTCGAAGAATATAATGTATTTATAAATGTTGGATTTTCAATTGAAAATATTTATACAAAAAGATTAGGCGAAAATGGTAAACCATTAAGCATTTCTAACCTAACAAACATTACTGATGAAATGCTTAAAGGTGGTATTAGTGAAAAAGAAATGGTTGATCATATTATGCCATTTTTAACTGATCCAGATACTTTAATTAATGGATATAATATTCATTTTGATTTAAACATGGTTTTATCAGCAATAAAAAGATATTATCCTAATTTTAAATTTGGTTTTAAAGATAACACTCAGTACTGTTTAGATACTTTTGCTTTATTTAAAGATGCATTTGAATGGTGCACTATAAAAGATAAGACAGGTACAGATTTAGGCCATAAATTAGATGCTGCTGTTGAAACTTTTAAAATAGATGTAAAAAATACTCATAGAGCAATAGACGATGTATTTGCTACTTGGGAAGTTACTAAGAAGATTCTTCTTTATCCTTTAGATGAAGAACATGTTAGTAAAAACAATGGTAGAAAATTTTCATATATAAATTACTACAATTGTTTTGGATACAATCCTAAATACAAAATTCAAAATCCTATTGATGGAATTACTTATATAGCTCAATATGGAGCATCGCTTGCTATTAATAATAAATAAAACAATCCCACTATGATAATTCATAGTGGGATTTTAGTTTTATAAAATTTAGTTTGATTAAAAGTTAAATAGCATTTTATATTAATAATTTATCAAAATTTATTTATCTATTCTTTTGTAATACTCATCTAATTTAATATCACAAATATTAATTATAGACTCAATATCATCATCAGATAAATATCTCCAAATATAAGTATTTAATTGAATATATTCTATATCTTTACATCTATTAATAAATCTCATATCGGCAAATCTTTTAAAAGGATTAGAAAGAATATTTCTTTCTACATCTTTTATTGAATAATCATCTTTTGAATATAATGAATTTTGTTTTTCAACAATTAGTCCATTATATTTTCTTTCTTTATAATAATCATTTACAAATTCAATAATATCAGCAATTCTTACCTTACCTTCAGTATCATAAAGATTAAACACTGCTTTTAAAAAGATAGGTTTATAAGAATAACTCATATCCATAGTTTTTATAAAATCAAAGAACTTATCTTTAATATTAGAGTTTGTTATTAAGTCCCATTTAAATTCCTTAGCATATTTTTTTATTGTTGGTTCGTTAAAATAATGAAAGAATCTATTTTCACAAAAAGGAATTGATATATCAGGAATTATCTTCTTGTCTTTTATATATCTAGAGACTGTTTCACTTTGAACATCTACCATTCTTACAAATTCCAATTCTGATATCATATCTTTTACAGAATCTTGCCAATCAAATATATCTATTAGTTCTAAATCATCTATATCAATAGGCATATTAAGAGTTATTTCAGGTTTTTCTCCTTTATATAACATATCCTTGTCTAATTGTTTTAAATGTTCAGGAGCACATACATATCCTCCAGGAGTGTATTCAGAAATATTTAGTATTCTATGAAGAGAATGAGCTGTATTAAACATATTAGAGTTATCAACAAAATCAAACACAAATAAACACTCTTTATTCTCACTTTTTCTTGTACCACGACCTAGTTGCTGTAAATATATTGTTTTACTCATTGTAGGTCTTGCCATAAACAATACTTCTGTTTTAGGACTATCCCAACCTTCATTTAAAATATCACAAGCGCATAAAACATCAATTTTTCCAGATTCATAATCACTTAATATTCTATTTCTTTCTTGAGTCTTTAACTGACTACTTATACCAGATGCATTAATCCCTTTTTCTTTAAAAAGATTAGCAATGTCGTTAGCATTATTTACGCTAGCACAAAATACAACTGTTTTTTTACCCTTAACATAATTATTATATGTATCTACAATTAGATTATTTCTTTCAGGTACGAATAGTCTAGATTCTAAATCTTGAGAATTATATTTAATTCCATTAATTCTAACACTAGTTAAGTCTATATCAGTTTTTATTCTAATACATCTTATAGGTACAAGTTCACCTTTTTCTACTGCTGTTTTTAAATCCATTCTATGAGCTACATTTTTAAACATCTCTAAAATATCTTCTCCATCATTTCTATCAGGAGTAGCTGTAAGTCCTAGAATAAATTTAGGTTTAAAGTAGCTAAATACTTTTTTATATGTATTAGTAGATGAATGATGACATTCATCTACTATGATGTAGTCAAAGTCTTCTGGTTTAAATTCACTAAGTTTTTGACTTAATGTTTGAACAGTTGAAAAAACTACATAAGCATCTTTATTTTTTTGTTCACCTGTATATTTACCAGTTGTTGCACTTGGCCATAATTTATTAAATGATATTTCTGCTTGATCAGCAAGTTTAAGAGCATTAACTAAGAATAATGTTCTTCCTCCTACTTCCATAACATCTTTAACTGCTGTTACAGTTTTTCCTGTTCCAGTAGCATGATATAAAAGAGCAATTGTTTCACCGTTTAATCTCATTTGTTTTAAGTTATTAAGTGCTTGTTCTTGATGTTCTTTTAATTCAAATGAAGTTCCTTTTTGCGTAGGTAAACTATCGTTTGCAAATGTTTTAAAAAATGGTGTATCACCTAGAAAAGTAATAAGTTCATCCTTAACTTTTTCAG
>JBOFSX010000108.1:0-1997 GCA_051651765.1 Anaeroplasmataceae bacterium
TAAAAATACTTTAAAATTGAAGAAAGAGGTGTCCTATTATAAATAATAATTATAAAAACACAAAAAATGAAATTGAAATCAAAGATGGTGTTACTTTAATAACTATATTAAAGAAAAACGGAACTCCACTTGTTGCTAAAATAGATACTGTTGACTTAGAAAAAGTTCAAAATGTTGGAACTTGGTTTGCAGAGTGGCATAAAGATTTTAATACTTACCTAGTTCAAAACATAAGTTCAACTAAGGTTAATAAAAAATCTAAACCTCAAAAGCAAAGTCTACAAACAGTAGTTATGGATGTTACTGCAACTACACCAGTTAGACATATTAATGGAGATGCTTTAGATAACAGAAGATGTAACCTAGAAGTATTCAGAAGAAGTGATTTAAATGAAATTGAAGAAGTTGATGAAGATACAATTGCTATTATTTTAAGAGATAAATATGGTAATGTTAATTCAAAAGCTTTAATTTCTATTGAAGACTTAAATAACGTTATAACTAATGAATATACTTGGGTTAACTACAAGCTAAATGGAGAAAACTGTGTTATTGCAAACACTCCAAATGGTAGAGTTCATTTAGATAGAGTTATTATGAATCCTGATGAAAACAAAACAGTTCATCACATAAACCTTAACCCATTAGACAATAGAAGACATAACTTAGAGTTAACTGATATTTAATTCTATAAAAAAGGTACTAATTCCACGTCTTATTGGAATTAGTACCTTTCGTTTATAGAGTTATAATAGTACAATATAAATTAAAGTATATAATGGTACCTAATAAAAAATGACTGATTTATTATATAATCAGTTTAATCGCTAAGGAGATTACAATGACAGAAAAACTTTATTATGAAAATCAATACGAAAAATCTTTTACTGCTGAAATAATAAATATAATTGAAAAAAATAATGAATTCCATATAGTTTTAGATAAAACTTATTTTTACCCTGAAGGTGGTGGTCAACCTTCTGATACTGGATTTATAGAATCTAGTGAAGTTTTATCTGTTTATGAAGAAAATGGTGTAATTTATCATGTTACTTCTAAAAAACCTATAAAAATTCATAAGGTAAAGTGTTCTATTTCCTGGGAAACAAGATTCGATTTTATGCAACAGCATTTAGGACAGCATATATTATCAGCTTGTTTATTAGACAAATTTAATGCAACAACTGTAGCTTCTCATTTAGGATCAGCCTCTTCTACTGTTGATGTTGATAAACTTCTTAATATTTCACAAATTGAAGAAGCTGTAACTTATGCAAACAACATAATATTTGAAAATATTAATGTAGATATTTTATATCCAACTAAGTCTGAACTAAAAAAAATGTCTATAAAAAAAGTGGCAACTAAAATAGGTGAACAAATAAGAATAGTTAA
Organism: Anaeroplasmataceae bacterium; assembly: GCA_051651765.1. Lineage (GTDB taxonomy): Bacteria > Bacillota_I > Bacilli_A > Acholeplasmatales > Anaeroplasmataceae > JBOFSX01. The sequence goes on from JBOFSX010000108.1 coordinate 1,396, forward strand.
ACTTTCAGATTTAGACATAAACCCATGTTGTGGCATTCATCCTAAATCTACTTTAGAAGTTCAAATTATTAAAGTTATTAAATTTGAAAAACATAAAACTGGAACAAGGATAGAATTCTTATGTGGAAAAAGAGGAATAGATAATTCATTTATTAATGATAAGTTTGCCTCTACTGTTTGTTCTAAGCTTCATTGTAATTCTGAAGATGCATTACTTCAAATTGAAAAGCTAACTCAAGACTTTAGTAAACTTTCTACTGAAAACAGAACTTTAAAATCTGAAATAGCTGATTATGAAATAAAAGAAAGCATTGAAAACTGTGAGAAAATAAAAGGCATTAGCATAATTAAAACTATTTATGACGACACCGATTTAAAACAAATTAACCTAATAGCTTCAAAGCTTGTTGCTTATGAAAATACTATAGTTTTATTTGGTGTTAAAGCAGTTGATAGATCTACGCTTATATTTATGTGCTCAAAAGATTTAAATATAGTAAGCATGAATACTCTATTAAAAGATGCAATAACTTTAATAGACGGAAAAGGTGGTGGAAGTAACTTCTCTGCTCAAGGTGGTGGAAAAAGTACAAACAACATTT
>JBOFSX010000109.1:0-1910 GCA_051651765.1 Anaeroplasmataceae bacterium
AGAATCCTGTGTTAGTACTTTTAAGCAGATGAAGAGAATGCAAGCAAACATACGCTGTAAAGTTTCTTTCTCAGTAAGAGATAATTTGTTAATGCAGTGTTAAAAGTAAAGCTCTCCTATAATAATGATGTTTCGTACATATGAAATCTTATTTGCAATGCAGAAAAAAAATTCAGAATCTGTTACAAGTTTATACACAACAAGTAATGTTAAAAATGATTATGCACAGACAGATAAGTTTAGAGCTTCTATGAAGAGGGATCAAGTGTTATTGCTTCTAAAAAGATTTAGAGAATGCATGCAAACATATGCTGAAAAGCATCTTTCTCAGTCAATTACTGTTTGCTTATGCAATGTTAAAAGTAATGCTTGCCATTATGAAAGTTGTTTCTTAAATTAACATCGAATCTCAATTGCAATGCAGAATAACAATTCTTAATCTGTTACATGTTTCATGAACAACAAGCAATGTCAGCGATACCTATGCACAGAATGATTAGTTTAGCGCTGCTATGAACAAGGGAACCAGAGTTAGTGCTTTTAAGCAGATGAATAGAATGCAAGCACACATTAAATTTCTTTCATGCAAAGATAAAAGTAAAGCTAGCCCATATAATAAAGATGTTTCGTACATATGAAATGAAATCTTATTTGCAATTTAGAAAAACAATTCTGAATATGTTAGAAATATCATGCACACCAAGCAATGTTTGAGATTCTATGCACAGAATGATTAGTTTAGCGATTCTCTGAACTAGAATCCTGTGTCAGTGCTTTTAAGCAGATGAAGAGAATGCAAGCAAACATACGCTGTAAAGCTTCTTTCTCAGTAAGAGATAATTTGTTAATGCAATGTTAAAAGTAAAGCTCTCCTATAATAATGGTTTCGTACATATGAAATCTTATTTGCAATCCAGAAAAAAAATTCTGAATGTGTTACAAGTTTTATACACAACAAACAATGTTAAAAATGATATGCACAGACAGATAAGTTTAGAGCTTCAATGAAGATTGATCAAGTGTTAGTGCTTCTAAACAGGTTTAGAGAATGCATGCACACATATGCTGAAAAGCATCTTTCTCAGTCAATTACCGTTTGCTTATTCAATGTTAAAAGTAATGCTTGCCATTATGAAACATGTTTCTTAAATTAACATTGAATCTCATTTGCAATGCAGAATGACAATTCTTAATCTGTTACGTTTCATGAACAACAAGCAATGTCAGTGCTACCTATGCACAGAATGATTAGTTTAGCGCTGCTATGAACAAGGGAACCTGTGTTAGCGCTTTTAAGCAGATGAATAGAATGCAAGCTCACCTTAAATTTTTTCATGCAAAGTTAAAAGTAAAGCTAGCCCATATAATAAAGATTTATCGTAAATATGAAAAGAAATCTTAGTTGCACTTAAGAAAGACAATTCTTAATCTGATAGATGTTTTTTCCACAACAAGTAAATTCAGAGCTACTATGGACAGAATGATTAGTTTTGCGCTCCTCTGAACAGGGATGCATGTGTTAGTGCTAGTAAGCAGAAGAAGACAGTGCAAGCACACATTTGATGTAAAGACTCTTTGACAGTCAGAAATAGTTTGTTAAATGCAATATTAAAAGTAAAGCTTGCCTATATGAAAGATGTTTCGTTCAATTGAAAATAAATCTTATTTGCAATTCAGTAAGACAATTCTTAATCTGTTAGAAGTATCATGCACACCAAGCAATGTTTGAGATTCTATGCACAGAATGATTAGTTTAGCGCTTCTCTGAACTAGAATCCTGTGTTAGTACTTTTAAGCAGATGAAGAGAATGCAAGCAAACATACGCTGTAAAGTTTCTTTCTCAGTAAGAGATAATTTGTTAATGCAGTGTTAAAAGTAAAGCTCTCCTATAATAATGATGTTTCGTACA
>JBOFSX010000110.1:0-1704 GCA_051651765.1 Anaeroplasmataceae bacterium
CTTTAATATAATCAATGACTTCAAATATAGATTTACAATGTCTAAATTCCGGATTAACTTTAAACCCTAAATCTTTTATTTTATTTAGTAATTCATATTGAGTATCTACTGTGTCATCAACTATTAAATCATATAAGAACACATCAAGATTTCTTTTAGATGCTATCGAGCTATCTAATTGTCTAACACTTCCAGCTGCTGCATTTCTACAATTAGCAAATAGTTCTTCTGAATTAACAAGTCTTTCTTCATTCAATTTAATAAAAGAACTTTTAGGCATAAATATTTCACCTCTTACCTCAACATTACTATTGTTAGAAATGTTCAAAGGTATTGAGTTAATAGTTTTTACATTATTAGTGATATTCTCTCCAATTTCTCCGTTACCTCTAGTAGCTGCAACTTCTAGGTGAGAATCATTATAAGTTATAGCAACACTTAATCCATCAATTTTTAATTCACAAACATATGTTGCATTAGAGTGTACTTCTTTTATTTTACTATCAAAATTAATTAAATCACTTTCATTGAATGCATTTGCTAAACTTAGCATAGCTTTGTTATGTTTAACTTTTTCGAATTTAGTCAAAACTTCCCCCCCCACTCTTTGTGTGGGTGAATTTTTTTGGATTAATATTGGATTTTCTTGTTCTAAACTAATCAGTTCTTTAAGCATCATATCGTACTCATAGTCTGTAATAGAAGGATTGTCATGAACATAATATTCAATATTTGCATTGTTTAATATTTCTACTAATTTCTTTACTCTATCTAATTTATCCATAACAAATACCTCGCTTTATATATTTTAACATATTTTATTTAATTTTACATTTATGATTATGATATTATCGTAGATTATTAGTAATATAAGTTATTATAATCAACGTACATTTTATGATATAATGAAATTCAAAGGTGATCATATGAGTAAACAAATAATTAAAGTTAAAAATCTAACTAAATACTATGGAAAAAAATTAGCAGTCGATGACATTTCTTTTACAGTCAATGAAGGTATTGTATTAGGTCTAATTGGTCCTAACGCAGCTGGTAAAAGTACAACATTGAAAGCGCTGATTCATTTAATTAATATCGATAAAGGGACTATAAAATTATTTGATAGATTAATTAATAAAGAATTTGAGGATATTATGCAGTTTGTAGGATACTGCGCAAGTGAAAATTCACTATATGAAAATATGACAGGTATACAACTAATCAAGTATGCGAATTCTTTTTATGAGAATGATCATATGGAATATGCATTACAATTAGCAAAGAGACTAAATGTTGATCTTAATGATAAAATTAAAGATTTATCTTTAGGAAGTAAAAGAAAAATAAATATAATAATCTCTCTTTTTCACAAACCTAAAATAGTTTTATTAGATGAACCTTCTAATGCTCTTGATCCCGTATCAAAAAATGAATTATACAAAATAATTAAAGAATTCAAAGCAATGAATTCTACTATAATATACTCGTCACATGACTTAAATGAAATACATTATTTATGTGATGAATTACTAATTATTAAAAATGGCAAACTAGTCCCTAATGTTAATATTAAAGATTTAAAAAAATCTTTTAAAAGAATCAAATTTGAAACTTTAGAAGTAATGGAAAAAAAATTATTGAATATCAAGGGAATTAAAGAATTAGTTATTGAAGATAATAAAGTATCATTTCTATTTAATGGTA
>JBOFSX010000111.1:0-6513 GCA_051651765.1 Anaeroplasmataceae bacterium
ATAACTTTAATGAGTTGTCAGAAAATATATTAAAGTATAAACATTAAGTGGAAATATAAACTTTAAATAAATTTTAATAATTTATTTGTTTAAAAAAAATAAATTTAATAAAAAGTAATCGATTTAAAAGAGAAAAATGTATTTAAAAGAAAAATAGTTGTAAAATAAAGGGTTAGAAGTTAAAATAAACCTGAAAAGGGGTGTTTTAATGAAGGTTAAACAAAAATTATCAATTCTAATATTAATAGTATTTATATTAACTACATTTCAGACGGAAATTAAAGTAATGGCAGATACGTTTGAGAATACTGCAAATAGGCTGTCATACTTAGCTAATGATAAAACTTTGAAAAATAAGGATGTACAAGGGACAAATGAAAGTAATAACAAAACTGATGATAAAATTAAAAATAATGAAGAAGTTAAAAAAACAGATGAAAAAAAGGTGAAAATTCCATTTGTAAATGGAGTTGAGAATACAGAGGATGGGTTAAGGATATGGTGGGATAAGGTAGATGGGGCTACTTATGAAGTGGAGATAAATGGAGAAAAAATAGAAAAAGTTAAGGAAATTCAATATGTATATAATGATAAAGATAAAATTAATAGTCAAATTAATTTTAGAATTAGATCAGTAGTTGATGAGAGCAAATCTGACTGGTCATCAAATTATGGTGGATTTTTGAAATTAATTGAAAAAAAGAAAGTTGAGGAACAACCAGTACAAAGAAATTGGGTAGATACTCAAAATGGTATCGTCGATTTGGATACAGGTAGCATGGTAGAAAGATTTAGGGAACCAGATAATTATACACCGGAATTAAAAGATAAAACTGTAGTACTAAAAAAGAATACTAAAGGATATGATGTTATAGGGTCCTTTAGAATATATAACCTTAAAATCGAGCCAGGTGTAACGGTGAATTTTAAGTCGAGAGATACATTAACAGTAACTGGTAATTTGGAGATAGGAGATAAGAATTCAAAAGAAAAAGTAAATTTAATTAGAAACTTAGAAGATAAGGGTGAGCAGCCAGCTTGGTATGGACCTATGATTAGCATTTGGAAAATTGAGTATAATGATAGTAGAGTGCTAAAAAGAAGTATACAAAACTCTAATGTAGTAGACAAATTGAAAAATATTAATTCAGATCAATCTATAGTTGTTAGAGATGTAGATGTAGTACTAGAAAATAACACAATAGTTTCACAGGCAAAACAAGCAGTTGGTATAAGCAACAATGTTAGTGACTATAACAGTAGTAATCAAAAAGTAACAGCAATAAACAATAAGATTATAACAACAAATGAAGGAATAGTTGTTAAAGGTGCATATTTAAAACCAATAGTTTCAAATAAAGCAGAAGTTTCAGTTCAAATTGAAAATAACACAATAAGTTCAAATTATAAAGGCATAACATTAGCAGAAGTATATAATGAACCACTAATTACAGAGTATCAAATTAAAGGGAATAATTTAATTAATAGTGATTATACAACTTTAGTATTTGATAAAATAAAAGAATTGAATACTATAACATTAAATACATTGGACACTGAAGTTAACAATGTGATAGTAGCAAATAAAGATAAGAATGATGTTTTACAAAAAGAATCGTATAAAATCAGTGAAGGTATAAAAATAGACATAAAAAACTTTTCAATGGCTACATGTAGTATTAGCAATAATACAGTTAAAAATTACAAAACGGCTATAGTAAATACAAATGGAAGGTTAGCTTATACTGGAAATAATGTTATTAATGCGGTTGAGGGAATACGTACTACTGTTGATGATTTTTATATAGGTACTATTAGTAACCTTACTGGAACTAATACTTTTAGTTTAAATAATACATTTATAGATGAAAAAGTGGTGGTTATTCCAATAGCAGTTAACAACTCTGGTGATGGAATGCTAAGAGTAAATAATGCAAAAGTAATATTACAAACTGATGGTATTGCTATAAAAAATGAAGGTGTTTTTGAAGTATCAGGATTATCAGAAATAACAGGTAAGGGAATAAATGCAAGCAGGGATTATACAAATGATAATTCAATAGGTATCTTAAATGATGCACCAGATGCTATAAGTATGATATCTAGATCATATGTGACAAATTTTGATACGGCTATTAAATCATATAATGGGGATATAATTGCACTAGGATTAGAAACTGGAGAAGTACTTTATCCAGTTGTAGGATTAAAGAAACCAAATGATACCTATAGAAGTGATTCTACAATTTCAATTTCTTCATCTAATTTAATTAAAATCAATTCAGGAACAAAAAATGGAGTAAATATTATTAATACTATGGACAGTACAATAGAGGCTTCATCGACTTTCTTTCAAACATTAAGTGGAAGTAACGTTGATAAATTCCCGGTAATTCTTAAGAATATTACAGCACCAGTTGCTGATTCATGTATATTTGGAAAGGTAAGTATTGAACAAAAGGCTTACGCTAAGATTGATATTAAAACAGTTGCAGAAAGCATACCACTAACTGAAAATATACCTAACTATGATTTGTATAGAAATTTTGGGAATGATGGTAGTGATCCTGCAACTGGTAATTTTGGTAAAACTTTTGAGGACTTTAATAAAGTATTTAAATATTTTGATTTTAGTTTTAGTAGAAGCTATAATTCAATGGATATTAGGAAAGATGGTATATTTGGAGATGGTTGGAGATTTTCTTTCCAAGGGAAAATAGAAGAGGTAGATGCAAAACAAAAAATTAAACAAGTTACTTTACCTAATGGTTCTATTGTTACATTTAAAGAAAAAACTGATGGAACATTTGAATCAATAGATAGTAGAAATAAACTTATAAAGGATAAATCAGGATATATATTAGAGACCAAGGAAAAAATGAAATATTATTTTAATGATAAAGGATTACTGAGTTCTATTGAGGATAAAAATTTAAACAAATTAACTGTAGAGTATCATACTAATAATCAAATTAAGAGGATTGTTGATTTACGTAAATCAGAACTGGTATTTAAATATAAGGATGCTGCAAATACAATTATTGAAAAGATAACAGAAAATATAAATGGAAAAGAAGTTAGAAGTACAAGTTATGTAGTAGAAGTAGTAAATGGTGCAAAGTTATTAAAGTCATCTACTAACACTTATGGTAAAGTATTTACCTATGGGTATAATGCTAATAATCAAGTTAATATAATTAAATCAGGAGATGAAGTATTAGATACAGTAGATTATAAAGCAGATAAGAAGGTTAATAAGCATAAAGATAGTAATAATAATGAATTTAGCTATGAATATGATACTGAAAACAGACAAACAATAATTACAGATTCAAATAAGCTTAAAAAAATTGAAAGATATGATAAAACAAATAATGAAACCTTTACTAGTTATTCTGATGGGACAACTGTTGTAACAACATATCAATTAGATAATGGTGTAAATAAATATGGGGAAGTTAGAAGTCAGAAAGATAGAAGTGGATTAGTAAGAAGTTATGAGAGAGACTCAAATGGAAATATGGTTAAAGAATTAGTAAATTCTAAAGTCACCAAAGAATATCAATATGATACAAATAATAATCAAACAGCAGAAAAGGCATTCATAAATAATGGAGCCATAAGAACATTTTTTGTTTATGATGAAAAGGGTAATGTAAAAGAAAAGCTAGTACCGAAAAGTTTTGATACAGCAGACTATAAGGTTGGTGCAGTTAAAACGAATTACGTTGTAACCTCATTTGAATATGAGGATAAAACTTTAGTAAAAGGACTACTTAAAAAAGAGGTAGAACCTAATGGTACTAAAACTTACACCTATGATGATAGAGGTAATTTAACAGAAGAAGTAGATAAATATGGAGCTAAAAAAACATATTTATACAATTATTTAGATCAGATTAGACAAGAAACACAAAACTCAGGAAATAAGATTTACTTTATATATGATAAAAATAGTAATGTTGTTAAAAAAGAAATAGAAGTAGATCCATTTAGAACAAATGCAGCAAAGTTAAAAACACCAAATATTATAGAAAGATTTGAATATAATAACGATGGATATAAGATTAAGGAAATTTATGGAGACTTATATAGTACAGCAAAAGAGCCAGTGACAATTACTGGTACAGAACAAGTTCTAGATAAAAGTATATATAATGGAGATGCAAACATTATTTATAATGTAGATGCAATTGGTAAAAATAAAACCGAGACTAGAAAAATATCAGGTGAAGAGCAATATGTAACTAGTTATGAATATGATATTTATGGTTATGTAAATAAAGAAACTAAACCAAATAATGCAAAATATACGTATATAAACGATGATGAAGGTAAAGTGACAACGACGTATATAGAAGAAAATGGAGTGAATATTTTACTTGAAACTCATAGTTATCAAAGAAACTCAGATGGTGGATATATTGAGATTAGTAGAAAATATTTAAATAAGTTACCTTCTGAAGCTGGAAATAACTATATTCAAACAAGAAGCGTGTATAACTATCTAGGAAAAGAAGTTGAAGTTACAAATGGAGAAGACAGCACAAAGAAAGCAGAATATGATCTTCAAGGAAATGTTATAAGAGAAGTAAACTCAACAGGAAATGAAACAGTATATAACTATAATGCTCAAGGTAAAGTAAAATCCGTGTATAGAAATGTTTATCTAGCAGCTAGCAATAAGGAAAGTAGTCAGTATAACTTAACAGAATATAATTATGATGATTTAGGACAAGTTATAGAAGAGAAGCAAGGCGTAGATAAAGTAACAACAAGTTTAGTACCAGCAAAACAATATAATGTTAAAAAGATCAAAAGAGCATATGATACTACAACTAAAACTGAAAAAGTAACTACTGAATATGGAGTTGAAGTTTCAGCTAAATATACGGTAGATGCAAATTTAGGTAGAGTAGAAACTTTTGATTATAACGGAAATAAGATTAAAGAAGAAACAACTTATGAAAAAGGTAAGGTTAAGACAGTAGATTACGTAAATACTTTACAAGGTGAAGTAAGGGAAAAAATTGAACAAATATTAGAATCAGATATTAAGGACGCTGGTTTAAACACTAAGATTATACCAATTACAACATCTTATGAGTTTAATGCAAGAGGTCAAGTTGTAAAAGTAAATCCACAGCAATATGAAACATTTAAGGGGTTTGCAGTTTCATACACTTATGACTATCAAGGAAGAGTGACTGGAACAACACAAGTAGATAATGCAAATGTCAATAGTAAGATAACATCATCAAAATCTTATAATTTCTATAATGATGTAGTAACATCTAAAGATGGAAGAGGAACAGAACTAATTAATGAATATGATAGTAGAGGTAGATTAACTAAAGTAAAACAAGCTAAACCTGAAGAAGCTATTACTGCATATGAGTATGATAACGCAGATAGATTAATTAGAGAAGTTGCACCTAAAAATTATATCGCAGGAAAAGAATTAATAACATTAGCAAGAAAAGAGTATATTAGAGATAATGTAGGTAGAGTTTTAGCGGAAGTAGAAATTGGAAAAGTAAATAATGCTAATATTGAAAATAAAACAGTAGAATATGTTGATAAAACTATAGTAACAAAAGGTTATGTTTATGATGGAAATGGAAATATAGTTAAAGAAATAGATGGTTATAACCTACCAGAAGTTACCGGTGAAAATAACTATATATCAAATGTTCAAAATTTAAAGGACACACTTAAGGGAGCAATTGGAAAAGAAATAAAATATGATGGAATAAATAATGTTACAGAATTTATTTCTGCTGAAAATAAGAGTAAATTGAACGCAGGCACAATTGCCAGCACTTATGAGGAACAATATATTTACGATGGTTTAGGTAGAAAAATAAAAGTAAATAAAGCAGAAGGTACTATTGTTGATTACTCTTATGATATTTTTAATAATAATACTAAAATTGCAATAAGTTCAAAGACTAATGCAGCAGTTACAGTTATAACAAATAAATTTGATGGGCTATCAAGACTTATTAGTACTATTGATGGTGATGGATACGAGTCCACATTTAAATATAATAATTTTGACAAACTACAATCTGAAGCTTATACAGTTGATAAAACTTTATTAGCAGCAGAAAAAGAAACAAAAAATTATATTTATGATGTTACTTCTAATTTAACTAAGTGGAAAAACACTCAAGGGGAATTTGAAGATTATAAATATGATGCATTTGGAAGGTTAGTTACAACAACTACAGGAGATAAAACTGGTTCAGTAGTAACTAAAGACATAAAAGAGCTAGATGGAAATGGAAACCCTAAGGTTATAGTTAATGCTGAAAGTGGAAAAGTTGAAATTAACTATGATGAAAATAATAGACCATCTACAGTTAAAACAACAACTATGCCAGGAACACCTACTGACAACACATTCCATATAAGTAGATATACTTATGATAAAAATGGGAATGTTTTAGCAGAGGAAAAACAGGTATCTAAAGATGATAAAATATATACAACTATAGGTAAAAACTCAAA
>JBOFSX010000112.1:0-4826 GCA_051651765.1 Anaeroplasmataceae bacterium
TTAAAAAATAAAAGAAATTCGCATAAATTATATTTTAACGGATATATTCCTGTTAATACAACTCATAATAATTTTATAAGTTTAAAAATAATTGATTCATTTTTAAGTGGAAAAGGTATTTTACAAGATACGAAAGAGAAACAAGAAGAAACGTTATTAGCAAAAAATAACTTAACTACATGCAAGACATTAGAAAGTCAGATAGACTTAATACATGCTCAAATTGAAAATATCTATAAATATGTTTCAAGAAAGGGTCGTATTGAAAAATTATGTATTGGAAAAGCATATGGTGTAGTTGAAGAAATATTACATCTTATGAATAGAAAAAGAAATATTAGAACAAAACAATATGTTCTTGCTGGTACTAAACATAAAAAAAGTTATTTGTTAAAAACTGATAATATTAAAGAATTTTTAGTTAAGAATAATTTTAAAGGTGCATTGAAAAATAATAAAATTACAAGCATAAAGAGTAAAAACGAGTATTCATCTGGAGCATTATTAAATGCTTATATCTCTGATTTACACCATGTAATGGAAATACAGAGTCTTAACATGAAACAAGCATATTTAATATTAACAGAAGTTATAAAGACAAAAGAAGAATTGAAAAAAATAAATTATAAAAATGCAAAAAAAGTAAAAAGCATTATTACTTTGGATAAAATATTTGGATAACCCGTTTTATACGGGTTTTACTTTTTACTAAAACAATGTAAATAAAATTTGCATTTACATAAAAAACATGATATAATATATTATAAAGTTAAATAGGAGATGTGGAACAATGGGAAATGACCAAAAGATAATGAGCGAAGGACTTATGGTAGTAGAGATACAAGCGAGATTTAAAAGACTATTGACGAACATGCAACAAGCAAAGAATCATAATAACAGAATAGAGAAAGCAATAGCAAGACAAAAGTCAGAATCTGAAAAAGAAAAATTAGCAAGACACTATTGTGAAGAAATTGATTTAATGAAAAATATAGCAACATTTGATACAATTATGGATTTGTTGTTTTCTCGTAAATTCTATGAGCAATCAAGGGTAGGTATTATTGACGCAGAAGCAAGAAAGCATTTATCAAATGAAGAAGTTAGAATAGATATAGCTCAAAGACTTGTTGAAGACTTTAACTACATATCATCATCGCCAGCAAGTGATAGTCATAACAATAGTATATTATGTTATCAAACTACATTTAAAGATATGTTAATAGAGGAAATTGGAACAAATATATTTAACGTAAAAAACGTTAGGGAATTATTCAGTTTTTAATGTAAACTGAATTTGACTTTTAGCAAATTGCATGATACAATATTAATATAAAGAACAAAAGGAGAATTGAAGATGAAAATAATTGCAACTGAATTAACTGAAAAGGAATCAATGAGAAGGGATGGAAATCAATTTTTACAGATTGAAGCAGAAAGTGAACAAGGCGAATTTTCAATGTCTGTATATGACGGAGAACCAGAAGATAATACTCTTTCAAGAAATTTTAGTGGGATATATGATATTATGTATTTAATACAATTAGCATACGAATCTGGAAAAGCAGATGGAATTGCTGGTATTGATAATAATTTTTCAATCGAACACGTATTCGTAGATGAAATATAGGGAGGTTTGAAATGAGAATGACAAGAGCAAGAATAATGGAGATTTTAGAAGAACAGAAAAGAGAAGTTGAAGCATTAGGGCATATAGTTTATTATATGGCATTAAAGGGAAGTCAAAACTATTGTTTAGATGACATGACCTCTGACGTAGATAGCTTGTGTGTTATTATTCCAACCATACAACAAATGTTTTGTAGAGAAAAAATTACTCAAAAAATTGTCTCTACATTTGGAGAGATTGATGTAAAAGACATGTATTCATTCATAGAGATTGCAAAAAAAGGAAATATTCAAACAGAGTTTATACATTCTAAATATAAGATTGGTAGTGTTGATGATTTCTTAGGACATATTACAATGCGACCTAAGGCATTATCTGGTATGTGTGGAGAGAAAATAAAAGCATTATGTCATAGATACCCTTCAAGGGTTGACTGGATTGATAAATTTGGATTTGACCCAAAACAACTACATCATATAATTAGGATATATGATATATCTGAACTAAACAAAGAATATGATTGTATGAAGTATAGTTTCTACGACTATGCAGACAATGAAGAAAGAAGAGTTGAGCTTATCAAATTAAAACGTCTTGGAATATGGAAAGGTAAAGTCCTTACACCAGATGAAGCTAAGGCACTTGCATTGGAGCTTACTGAAAAGGTAAAAGAAAACATTGCTCACATGGAACAACCAACACACGAGATAGATTATTCTATACCCTCAAACATAGTTAAATCATATTACATGTAAAGCACTGTTATAAACAGTGCTTTTCTTTATGTAAATAAAATTTGACTTTCAATGTTTTTAATGATATAATGTATATATAAAAGCAATAAGGAGCTGATAAAAATGAAATTAGTAAATATAAGTAATCATGATATTAATATCACAATCAATCCAACGAGGATAGCTTCAATAACAGAAGAAATACTATCGAATCATTTCTTATGTACTGGAACAAGCACAATGACACCAAGAGAAACGATAGAGTATTTTTTTAAAGAAAATAAACGTGAATTTAATTCAAAAAACATAGAGCTTGATACTTTCTTAGAGAATATAAAAGATATAGTAGCTCACTCAATACACGATTTACACAAAACGTTAATTAAGGAAATAAGAGCAATAAGAAGAATATCGCAACCAGAAACTTATGATTTATATTTTAAATGTTTATCGTTTGATTTTGCAGACAACTATTTAAACGCATGTTATAGAATGGATTCTACATCTGATTTGCTTAAAACAACAGATAGAATCTATGGTAGAATATCTATGCACAAATTAAAATCATTAGTTGAAACTGCTCATAAAAACCAACAAACAATAATTGCAAAAGCTATAATTAAATTTTGCATGACAAAGGATTTAATTGATAGTAAAAAGCTTCAATACTTATTTATAGACTTTTCAGATTATTTAATAACACTTTTAGTTGATGGTGTGTCGTATGAATTTTCAACAAAAAAAATACTCGGTGAAGTATTTAATAGTATGACTATTGATGGCGAGGTTGTTGACTATTCTAACGCAAAGGATAAATTAACAGAATTAAGTTTAATATCTGAACCAGAAGTTCAGATTCCATATAAGGCAATAGCTGAAAAAATAAACAATGCTACAATAGAAAAAATGACACATAAGATACATGATATTGAAATGAGAAATGCTGAATTAGAAAGTCAAAAGTTCGAATACAATCATAGTGAAAAAATAGAGAAGTCTATTATGAATATGGTTAAATTAACACAAGACCACACAGAATCGTTATCTGAAAAAATAACAATGATAATGGAAAACACAGACAATAAGATTGATAGGATTACAGAAACATTTGAAAATACTGTTAATACTTTAACACAAAAGGTTTCTAATTTAACATCTAAAAATATTGAGTTAAATATATATAAAGATGAATCAAAAATATACAAAAAGCATTACGAAAATGAAACAAATAAAAATGCTGAACTAATATCTAGAAATGCAATATTAGAAAGAGAAAATGAGAAATTAAAAGCAATTCAAAACAATCAAATAAAATTAGCAAACTTGATGTTAAACACAAATAATTCAGCCTATTCAATAAAAGCTATATTAGATAATAAATTCTACAAAGGTGAATTGCATAGAGCAGAGGTTGAAACATCAATAACTAATGTAAGAGAGAGTATATTGAGAAAAATATCTACATTAATAGAGCTTTCTCTTAATGGTGGTTATATTGATGATGAACTAAACGACATAGAGAGATTGGCAAAAGAATTTGAAACTCTAAATAAGGAAGTTACAAAATTACCAGATATTCGTTTCGAAAAAGGACTTTCACTTGGTGGAATTATAAATAAAGTAATGAATCTTGGTAAACATATTGCAGAAGATAATGTAAATTAAATTTGACTTATCTCATTAATGATGGTATAATAGATGTATGAGTGGGGCGAAAAGCTCCACTAACAAAAACTAAAAAACAGGAGTGTATGAAAAATGGAAAAGAAAATAATAGTAATGAACAATGAAACAGGAACAATGGTAAATGAGAATGTATCAGAGGTTGTAAATCAGATATTCAATATAGATTTAAACAATCCGACACAAGTTGAGGGAATTAAAAAAGAAATAGACATGTTTGCAATTGGTATACAGAAAAAAGCTTTTGAAGGTAGTGAGAAACTAAAACAACCTATTCATAAAATAGCTCAAAAGGGAGAAGATGGAAAAGAGGTCGCAGAGTCATTACTTTCACTGAAAAATCAAATTGAAACACTTGACCCAACAAAGGTTAATTTTGATAAGAAGAGTAGCTTCTTTAATCTTTTCAAATCTCCAGCGAAAAAGTATTTTGAAAAATATACACAAGCTGATGAGGTTATAAGCACGATTATAACAACTTTACAAGATGGTGCTGAATCTTTAAAAAGGGATAATGTATTTTTAAATACATCAATAGTTTCGTCAAAAGAAACATTGTTAGAGATAACAAAAGCAATAGAATTTGGACAGGAATTAGATAATCAATTATCTGAAAAAATATATGAGTGTACGGACGATAACCATAGAAAATTCTTAGAGCAAGAAGTGTTGTTCTCGGTAAGACAAAGATTGACAGACTTAAACCAACAAATGTTACTTAATCAACAGGCGATTATTTCAACTGAAATAATAACAAGAAACAATAAGGAATTAATCAG
>JBOFSX010000113.1:0-14163 GCA_051651765.1 Anaeroplasmataceae bacterium
TTGGTAATAATTACAGTAACTACATTTACAATTATTTCCATACTTATGTTAAACTCGCTGAAGACTAACATAAAAATTGTAGAATCAGATGCAGAATTGAAAGACTATGAAATTAATTTTAAGTTTAACACTGAAATCATGAAACCTATTTTAGGTATAGAATCTGAAGAAATTGAATACATTTATTTTGGTAAAGAAATTCCTGAAGGCGCAACTAATTTATCAAAAAAAATGGATATCAGTAAAGACAAAAAAAATACAGTTCATCTATATTATTCTATAAAAACTACTAAGAGTGACAAACGTTATAATTTATATATTGTAGGTAGACACATCTTGTTTCCTGAAAATTCCAGTAATATGTTTTTCTCAAATAATAATTTAACTAAAATTGATGGATTAGAATTTGTAAACACATCACATGTTACTGATATGGCAGGTATGTTTGTTAATTGTAAATCATTATTAGATTTAAATGTTTCGAATTTCAATACTTCTAATGTAACTAATATGAGTAACATGTTTGAAGACTGTAGCTTATTAACAGAATTAGATGTTTCGAATTTCAACACCTCTAATGTAGCTAATATGGGAGGAATGTTTATTGTTTGCAAGTCGTTATCAGTTTTAGATATTTCTAACTTCGATACTTCTAATGTAACTAATATGAGTGGCATGTTTAGTGAATGCAGTTCATTGTCGGTTTTAGATCTTTCTAACTTCGATACTTCTAATGTAACTCAAATGACTAGAATGTTTTACGATTGTACCTCATTGTCAGTTTTAGATCTTTCTAATTTCGATACTAGCAAAGTAACGTTTTTATATAATATATTTTTTAATACACATATCAACTTCTTAAACATAGGTAATTGTTCTTTAGAAACTTCGAAATTATTACTAGATAATTTTTATCCCTCTGCAACAATTACAGTTAATGAAGATACAATAGTTCAATTACAAGAACTTTATCCTTCTATTACATTTAATACTTCTTTTAATCCAATCACTAAAACATATTAATTAAATTAAATATTAGTATTTTAAACCCCCGTATACAATTTGTATACGGGGGTTTATTAATTATATGTTATTTAAATAAAGTTTACATTTTCATATAATTCTTTTAAATCGTTTAATTGATCAGGACGCACTATAAAAGTAATATTAGAAGGTAATTCACTAAAAAAACTATCATCTATATTTATCAAGTCCCAACTACTAATATCAACTATACTTAAAGCGTTACAACCATTTAAAAAACCAGTAAAGTCTTCTGCTAAAGAAACGTCAAAATGCTTAATGTTAATACTTTCAATTTTATTACATCCATCAAACATTTTGTCAAAAAATAATACACTTGATGTATCAAATGAATCAAGATTAATACTTGTTAAATTTAAACAATCTTTAAATACTTCTCCCATGTTAAAAATACTTTTAGTATCAAAACTAGATAAATCAAGTGAAGTTAAGGTAATACATCCTTTGAACATTGAATAAATATTTGTTAGTGCAGGTGTAATAAAATTAGATAAATCTAATTTTATAAGCTTTTTACAATTAATAAACATCTCACTCATATCTTTTACTAATTCAGTGTTAAAACCAGATACGTCAATAATTTCTAAGTTTTCACAATAACCAAACATATTACTCATGTTAGTCACTTTAGAAGTATCAAAACTAGATACATCAATATCTTTTAATTTATAACAATCATAAAACATTTCACTCATATCAGTAACATTAATTGTGATTATCTTTTCATACTTTATACTTTCTAATTCAGTACATCCATAAAATAAACGACTCATATCAGTAACATTAATACTATTTACATTATTCATTTCAATACTTGTAACTCTTATTAAATTAGAAAAAGCTTTTTTCATTGTTTTAACATTATCAAATTTAAATAAATTTAAATCTAAATCTCTAATATTATAAGAATTTTCAAATAAACTATTCATATTTTCAACGTAATCAGATCTTAATAAATTATGTCCAATTATTTTAAAAGTATCGTATGTAAAGTTAGAAAATAATTGATTTGAGTTTTTTGGAAGAAAAAAATAGTTAGCAATAATATATATATCATATACAAAAACTTCTTCTTCAATATTTGGTTCATCATCTACTAATATTTTATTATAATACAAATTAACCTTATCAGTCTTATTTAGTGATATATCTTTTTTTGTATTAATAATTTTATCACTAGAAACAGCTAATTCTTCACTAAAAGTAATCGACTTAATTTCGCTACGTAGTATTCCCATAAAAAACTGACTTGTATCTTCTTCATCTAACTCATTAGTAAAGTTTTCAAAAATATAATCTTCGGGATTTAAAATTTCTTCTATATCTTCATCTTTATCATCATCCTTATCATTATCTTTAGCCTTACTACAAGATGTAATAAATAATGTTATAGCAAATAGTATGACTACTGTAAATGATAATTTAAAAAACTTGTTTAATGTATAATTATTCATAAATACCTCCATTAACATACTAATTATAACACGAAAAAGATTAATTAAAAATTAGATAATGTATGTGAAATAAACACATATTTATGTTAAATTAAGATTTCTCGTGATATAATTATAATAGGTGATATATATGTTTAAAGAAGATTATATAAAAAAAGAAGGAAACACTTGCTTAAGAGAAATATCTAAAAAAGTAAACTTTCCTTTATCTAGTGATGATATTAAACTAGCTAGCGAGTTATTTAAATATGTTTTTATCTCTTCAAATGAAGAGTTAGTAAAACAGTATAAAATTCGACCTGGTGTAGGTATTGCAGCTCCTCAGGTTGGAGTTAATAAAAGAATGTTTGCTATTAACTTTCAAGACTTCTTATCAGAAAATAATGACTTATATTCTTACGTTGTTATTAATCCTGAAATAATTAGTAAAAGTAAACAGTTAACATACCTTCCCGGTGGTGAAGGTTGTTTAAGTGTAGATAAAGACACATTATCAATGATTACACCAAGACATTTATCAATTACTTTCAAGGCTACAATATTTGAACCCATGAAAAATAAAATAAAAAATGTTACTGCTACATTAAAAGGATACCCAGCTATTGTATTTCAACACGAATACGATCATTTAGATGGAATATTGTATACAGATAAATTATTTGAAACACTTGATTGTGAACCTTTATATACTTTTGATGATGAAGGTAAATAAAAAAGATTAACCCTATGGTTAATCTTTTTTATCTATACTAATTTAGATATTTCATACATAATAATTGCACTTGCTACACTAACATTTAAAGATTCAGTATTAGAAATACTTATATGTAAATTATCAAAATTTAAATCCTTGATCTCATCAGAGATTCCATTACCTTCATTACCAAAAATAACGGCGATTTTATCGTCTTTTTTCATTTTAACAATTCTTATATCATTTCCTTTAGAAACATCCGTAGAATATACCTTAAAATCATTTTTAATGGCATTTAAAAACTTAATTACGTTCTCATTAATAAAATTGAGTTTAAATATTGCTCCTTGACTAGTTCTTACCACTTTATCATTATATTTATCAACTGAGTCATCAGAGATAAGTATATCAGTAAAACCAAAAGCAACAGCACTTCTAAATATACTTCCCATATTAGAAGGATCTTGTACTTTATCTAATATAAGTAATTTATTAGAAGTAGGCATACTAGATTCTGTTAAATACTTTACTACACCTACATAGCTTGTAGGTGTAGTTGTATTACATATTTTTTTCATTACTTCATTTGTTACTAATGTACCTTTATAAGATTCATCTGTTGTATATATATCTACTTCTATATTGAGACTTAATGCTTCTTCTATCAAATGTTTTGTCTCAATTAAAAACTCATTGTATAAATCTCTACCTTTTTTTGTTTTAAGTAAAACTAATTTTTTTATCTTTTCATTAGTAGTTGATGTTATTTTTGTTTTAATTGACATTCTCTTACCTCAAATCCTAAAGAAGGAAGATCTATATTAGAAGTTGTTGTTATATCTATTGTAAGTACTTTTTCAACACATTCATCTATTAATGGTTCAAAGTTAAAATATGATTCATATTTTAAACATATATCTAACTTAGGAGATGTTGTTGGAGATTTTGGTACATATATAGTACAGCAATCTTCAAATGGTTTAATAGATGTAGTAAATGTATTAATTTTTTTAGCTATTTTTACTATATCGTTTTTATCATAAGTAGCTAACGGTCTAATTACTGGTATATCACAAGTTTTATTAATAACGTTCATACTATTTAAAGTTTGACTAGCTACTTGTCCTATAGACTCACCATTAATTAAAATTGGTATATTTAATTTATTAGCTAGCCTACAAGCTATTTTATACATCATTCTTCTCATTATCGTAATAGTGTAAGGATCAGGTATATTATCCAAAATAGCTTTATGTAAATCTTTAAAAGGTATCATATGAGTTTTAATTTTATTATCAAATGAATAGTTAGCCATTATCTTAACTAGATCAACTACTTTTTGAGCTGATTCAATACTAGTTAATGGTGTTGATTCAAAGTGAAGACATTCTATTTCAATACCTTGTTTTTGAGTTAAAAAACCAGCTACTGGTGAATCTATACCACCACTAATCATTAATAACCCTTTTCCAGCTATACCTACAGGAAATCCTCCTATAGCTTGTATTTTAGAAAGATATAAATACGTTGCTTCATTTCTAACTTCAACATTTAATACAAGATCTGGATTATGCATATCAGCTTTAAGATTAGAGTTATTAGGAAGAACATGAGCAGCAACTACTTTAGATATTTCTTGACTAGTTAAAGGAAATCTTTTATCAGCTCTTCTAGATTCTAACTTAAATGTTACAGGTTTTTTTACCTGATCATTTACAAGTAGTAAAGCAGCTTCTTTGATTTGTTCTATATCATTATTAGTTTTAACTACTAGACTATAAGAGCTTAGTCCAGATACTTTATCTAGTGCTTCTATGATTTTGTTGTAGTCTTCATCTAAAATTTCAATATAAACTCTATCATGTTGTTTTAGTATATTAACATTTAAACCAGCAAGTTTATTATCTATTAATTTGTGTAACCTTTTTATAAATGTTTTTTGATTTTTACCCTTAAGTGTTAGATCACCATATCTAACTAAAACTTGATTATATATCATACAATACTCCTTTTTATAAAATAAAACCTTTAAGTTAAATAACTTAAAGGTAATTAATATTATCTATTATAGAACTCTACTATTAATTGTTCTTTAATTTCTGGTAAGAATTCATCTCTTTGAGGAACTCTAACAAGTGTTCCAACTTTAGTATTTTCATCATAAGATACATATTCAACTCTAGCAAATTTAGCTTCTAAAGCTTGTTTTACTACAACTAAATCATTTGATTTTTCTCTGAATGAAATTTTAGTTCCTGGTAATACATGGTATGAAGGAATATCAACTTTTTTACCATTTAATAAAATATGACCATGGTTAACTAATTGACGAGCTTGACGTCTAGTAGCTGCAAAACCTAATCTGAATACTACATTATCTAAACGGCATTCTAACATTTTTAAGAAGTTTTCACCTGATTTACCTGGCATTTTACCAGCTTTAGTAAAAGTATTTCTAAATTGTTTTTCACTTATCCCGTAAGTAAATCTTACTTTTTGTTTTTCTTGCATTTGTAGACCATATTCACTTATTTTTTTACGTCTTTGTCCGTGTTGTCCTGGTGCATATGCTCTTTTTGCTAATTCTTTACCTGTTTCGCTGATTGAATATCCTAAACGACGAGAAATTTTCCAGCTAGGTCCTGTATATCTTGACATATTATTATCCTCCTAATGTCTAATTTAGGGGAAAGTATCGTAGTCTTTTATATCTAATAATATCTTTTTAAATCATGCATTTTAGCAAAAGCAGCTAAGCCTACTCGCATTTCCACCTATAGGGATAAGATATTTTATTAAATAGAAAAAGACAAGCTGCCTTTACCCACTTTGATTATATTATAATATTTCGTGTAAAAAGTCAATTGTTTTTTACATAAAACTAGTTTTAAAAACTATTTAATAAGTTGTTCTAATACATGAACAAATTCTTCTAAAAATAGTTTGTCAGTATCATCAAATCTATTTAATACAGGCGAATCTATATCAAGTACCGCAAAAACTTCATCGTCTTTCATTATAGGTATTACTATTTCACTTAAACTTCTTGAGTCACATACAATATGTCCAGGAAATTTTGATGTATCAGGGACTACTACCGTTTTCTTTTGACTAAATGAAGTACCACAAACACCTTTGTTATACATTATCTTTGTACAAGCTACATACCCTTGAAATGGTCCTAAATATAAATAATTATCTTTTTTAAGATAAAATCCAACCCAGTTTATATCTGGTAAGTATTCATTTAGAATGCTAGAAGCATTAGCTAGATTAGATAATACTTCATCTTCTTTTGTTAATAATAGTTTAGAGTCTTTAATTAATGAGTTATATAATTCATCTTTTGAGTTAAATTTGTTTTTGTTTATTATAAACATGTTCTTTTCTCCTTTTAATTATGTATTTAGTTATAATCTCTGTAGTAAGTACTACAGTAACTAAAATAATAGCCCAGGCTAAAACTACATCGTACTCTAAATTATTTTTAGCATTATATACTTCTTTTCCAATAGAGTATGTTGTAAGACATATAAATTCTGCCATAACTAAAACTTTTATTCCTA
Organism: Anaeroplasmataceae bacterium; assembly: GCA_051651765.1. GTDB lineage: Bacteria > Bacillota_I > Bacilli_A > Acholeplasmatales > Anaeroplasmataceae > JBOFSX01. Next base: position 6,759 of record JBOFSX010000113.1, read on the forward strand.
GACCAAGAGTTTGAACAAAAGAGGTTTTAAAACTAGGTATAAGTTCAGCAAATATAACTTTTCTATATATTTTAAAATTTATATCTGATTCTAATTTTAATGTAGATATTAAATCTATATTAATGTTCTTATATCCGCTTAATAAATTTTCATAAATAATTGGGATAAGCATTATAGTAACAATTATAATAGGTGACTTTGTAATACCAAATATAACTAATATAACTACGATCAAACAAGCTAATGGGACACTTCGTAAAATACTTATTATTGGTTTTAAGAAATATTCAACTCTATAATAAAGACTTGCTAGAATTGAAAGTGATGTAGCTATTAAGAATGAAAATAATAAACTAAGTAATAACCTATATAAAGTTGATAATAATATTAGATATGTATTTGATTTAGTAAATAAATCAAATACTGTTGCTAATGTTTTATTTGGTGATGGAAATATTAGAGAATTACTTAAATACAAAGAATATAAAAACCAAGCTAGATATATAAATACTATTCCTAGTATAAAATATACTACTCTTCTAATAAGCGTAGAATTTTTCATCTGGTAATTTGTTTCCTATATAATTAAGAGCACTTTTATATAATTCTTCAAAATCTTCTCTAGATTCTTTTGCATAAGAAAATCTTATATTACAATTAATAATAGATTTAGTAATTGCATCAATATTTTTATTATCAAAACCATATGTTAATTGTGCTGCTAGCTTTGGTTCATTATTAACAAATATAGTTGATTGCTTTAATAATTTTAAATATTGATCTACTAATGTTTTATTAGATTCAATTAAGCTTGAATTGATAAATACTCCTGCTTGTGGATATGAATAATCATTTGATACTTTTTTATATTCTTCTTGTAAGTCTATTATTTTTACATCATTAAGTTTAAGATTATCAATAGCGATTGATAACTGCGGTTCTGATATCATATAAATTTTACTTGGATCTAATATAAATTCACTTTGTGTTTCTATTGTAGATGTTTTATAGATAGTATTTTTACTATCATAATTAATATCATTATCTTTAAGTATTTTTTTGAGTATGTAATCATTAACAGTATTCTCTCCAAATAATGTTAATGGTTTATCTTTTAAGTATTTTAAATTAAATTCATCCTTAGTGTTTGTTACTAAATAGTTATTTCCCCATGTAACTGTAGAAGTGTATAGGTAATTAGAGTTATTATTATAAAGTTTAGCACCTAGATTAGTAGGAGCAAATATTATGTCATGAGATTTTGATGTAAAGCTAGATGTTAATCCATCTAAGTTCATATAAGTAATATCGAGTTTATAATCTTCTATATTATCTACGTACTTTTCTAACATAATTTGAGATATAACTGGAGCCCCACTAGGAACTGCAATTTTAAGAGTTTTTTCTTTACTTGAACAAGATGCTAATAAAACGGTTAATACTAATGCTGTTATTATTAAATATATTTTCTTCATAATTTTTCCCCCTTTTATAAAGAAAAGTCTTTTCAATAGAAAAGACTTTTTAGTTTAAGCAGTTAGTTGCTAATTCGATAAAAGAATCAGAATTTAAGCTTGCTCCGCCCACTAAACACCCATCTATATTTTCTTCACTAATTAAAGATTTTATATTTGATGTACTAACAGAGCCACCATATAAAATTCTAATTTTATTTGCAACATCTTCATTATACAATTTTTTTATTTCATTTCGTATTAATTTACATTTTTCATTAGCAACCTTATTAGATGCAGTATTTCCTGTTCCTACCGCCCAAATTGGTTCATATGCAATAATTACTTTATCTACAAATTTAACATTAATTGATTTGAAAGCTTTTTTTACTTGAAGAGAAAGAATTGCATCAGTGTTTTGATCATGAAATTCTTCTTCCGTTTCTCCAAAACATACAATTGGAATCAAGTTGTTATCAAGGGCAGATAAAAGTTTCTTATTAACATCAGCATCAGATTCATTATAATAATGTCTTCTTTCACTATGTCCTATAAGTACATATTTAACTCCTATACTTCTAAGCATAGTGGCAGATATTTCTCCTGTGAAAGCACCTAGTTCTTCATAGTGCATGTTTTGAGCACCAATTCTTAGGTTATCACCTTGTCTTTTAACAAGCGAAACTAAAGAATATGCCGGTGGTAAAATAATAGTTTCTAGGATTTCTTTTTTAGGTAATCTATCTCGTATTGATAATATAAAATCTATAGACTCGTCATATGTCTTATGCATTTTCCAATTTCCAGCTAATATTGGTGTTCTCATATTATCCCCTACTTTTCTAAAATTTCAGTGATGTCATTAATTGCGTCTGCAGCATGTTCTCCCGTGGCTACAATAGTAACATTTTCTCCTGATGGTATAGCTAATGACATTAAACCTAATATAGATTTAACGTCAACTACCTTATCTTTATATATTAAATCCACTTTTACATCATACATATTTGCTGTTTGAACAATTTTAGATGCCAAACTTGCATGCAGTCCAAAAGTACTTTTAACTAAAATCTTTTTTTCCATATTACCCCTCCTAAAACATCGGTGGTGTGCTTACCCAAAGTACACGTGCGATTTTTTTTGTAATATTTAAAATATAGTGTGATTGACTTGCTCTAAAGTAAAAAGTTTCACCTTGTTTTATTATTAATTTTCTTTTACCTAACACTAGTTGAATTTCACCTTCTAAAACATAACCGAATTCTTCTCCTGGATGAGGTTCATCCACAAAAGATTTACCGCCTGGTTCGATATCTATTATAATAGGTTCCATTTCATATTTAAGTGCATTTGGTATTATCCAACTTATTGTGTGTTTTAAATTAGTATCTTGTTTTTCAAAAAACTCTTCTTTTTTAAAAGCTATTTTTTCATCATCTGAGTTAGAAAAAAAGTCACTTAGATTGGTTCCTAATATTTCTAGAATATCCATTAATGTCTCGATAGACGGTGATGTAAGATTATTTTCTAATTGAGAGATATAACCTTTTGTAAGTTCAACTCTATTTGCTAGTTCTTCTTGTGTAAGTCCATTTTCTAATCTTAATTCTTTAATTTTAGTTCCAATTTGCATAAATACTATTTATCGCTTATACAAGCAAGGCCTGGTAAAACTTTTCCTTCTAAGTACTCAAGTGATGCTCCACCACCTGTTGAAATATGAGAAACTTTATCAGCATATCCAAATTGAATTGCTGCTGCAGCACTGTCTCCTCCACCTACAATTGTAACTGAATTTTTAAGATTTGCTAATGCTTCACATATACCTATTGTACCTGCATTATAGTTTGACATTTCAAAAACACCCATAGGACCATTCCATACAACTGTTTTTGCCGTTTCAAGTATTTTATTGAATTTAGCTATAGATTTAGGTCCTATATCTAATCCCATTTGATCATCTTGAATATCAGCAACTGAAACTACCATAGATGGTGTATCATTGCTAAATTCTGATGTAGTTTTTGTATCTATAGGTAAAACGATTTTACCTTTAGCTTTTTCTAATAATTCTTTTGCTAAATCAATTTTATCGTTTTCACATTTAGATTTACCAACATTATGTCCTAATGCTTTTAAGAAAGTAAACATCATACCACCACCAATAAGGATAGTATCTGCTTTTTCAATTAAGCTAGAGATAACTTCTATTTTATCACTAACTTTTGCACCACCTAAAATAGCTACAAAAGGACGAGCAGGGTTGTTAACTGCTCCACCAATAAATCTTATTTCTTTTTCAAGTAAGAAACCTGCTGCTGATTCTTTAATGTTAGAAGCAATACCAACATTAGAAGCGTGAGCTCTATGAGCGGTACCGAATGCATCATTAATAAATACATCTCCTAAAGAAGCCCAGTATTTTCCTAGTTCAGGATTATTTTTAGACTCTTTTTTACCATCTAAATCTTCAAATCTAGTATTTTCAAACATAAGAATTTGACCATTTTTTAATTCAGAAATAGCTTTTTCTAATTTTTCTCCTCTTGTTTCATTAACAAAGATAACTTCTTTATTTAATAATTCAGCTAATCTTTTAGAAACAGGTTGTAAAGAATTAGTTTTTTTATCTTCTTCGGTTTCAATTCTTCCTAAGTGAGAAAATAAAATTGCTTTACCTTCATTTTTTAATACATATTCAATTGTAGGAATAGCTTCGATAATTCTATTATCGTTAGTTATTTCTCCGTTTTTCATTGGCACATTAAAGTCTACTCTAATAAGCACTTTTTTTACTTTAAGGTTTAAATCTGTGATGATTTTTTTTGTCATAATTATTTAATTTCCTCTCATTAAGATACTATTTTTCTTCATAAATAATTATAACACTAGAACTTATTTTATTCAACTTCAAATAGATTATATGTTTAGAGGGTTATCTTTTATATTAATAAAATATTTTTCTATTAATTCTATTTTGTTTAGTACTGTTACTAATTTGTTTTTATCTACTTTTAAATTAAAAATTGTTTCATCTTTAAATATTATAGTTGTTTTATATTTTGTAGTATTTATAATTGAGATTGCATAATAGTTTATATACATAATATATTTACTTGTTCTTATTTTAAATAATAAAACATCTTTATTTATATATATTGGAGTATTATTTTTTAAGCTTAAATGTTTTTTAATGTATTTTTTATAAGTAGATAAATCATTAAAGTTCAAATTTAATAACTTTGTTAAAAAGTTAATACTTTCATTGTATGGTATTAATCTGTCATTATATTTTATATTTTTGACATTCTTTGTTTCTATATAGTAATAAATCATATAATCACCTCTATAATAATATTAATATTTTATTCGTAATTAGAATTTATATTAGTCAAACTATAAATAAAAAAATCATCATTATATGATGATTTTGAATTAATTTTATTTAGGATTGTATAAAATATTAATCTTTGTATTTGAATCAAATATATGACACTTATTTACATCAAATACTAGTTGCAATTCAGATTGATGTTTTATACCTTCTCTAGATTTTATTGTAGCTGATATGTTTGTATTGTTAACAGTAGTGTATATGTTAGTTATAGGTCCTAAATTTTCTACTACTTCACAAACTATATTTACATAGTTATTTGTATTTATATTAGAGTCTTTAGGTATAGATAATTTATCATGTATATCTTCCGCTCTAATCCCAAAAATAACAGGCTTATTTAGATACTCTTCTTTTTTTATTAAATCAAATTTATCTTTAGATAGTATAAATTCATAAATGTTATCTTTAGATGTAAAGATTCCTTTATCTGTTATAAAACCTTCTATAAAATTCATAGATGGAGACCCTATGAATTCACCGACAAACACATTATATGGTGTTTCGTAAATTACTTTAGGAGTTGCTATTTGTTGAACGTAACCATCTTTCATAATAACTACCTTATCAGCCATAGTCATTGCTTCTATTTGATCATGTGTTACATATATAGTTGTAGAACCTAATTTTCTATGCAGTTTAACTATTTCAGTTTTTGTAACAGCCCTTAGTTTTGCATCTAGATTTGATAAAGGTTCATCATATAAAAACAAACAAGAATCCTTAACTATTGCTCTTGCTAATGCAACTCTTTGTCTTTGTCCACCAGATAGCTCATTGGGTTTTCTTTTTAGATAGTTTTCTATTGATAATATCTTAGCAGCATTTAACACTTTCTCATCGATTTCATTTTGCGGCGTTTTATGTAATTTAAGACCAAATGCTATGTTATCATAAACAGTCATATTCGAATACAAGGCATAACTTTGAAAAACCATAGAAATATTTCTATCCTTAGCTTTTACATTATTCATTAATTCATCATTGATATATAGTTCACCACTCGAAATAGACTCAAGTCCTGCTATCATTTTTAAAGTTGTAGATTTACCACATCCAGAAGGACCAACTAAACAAATAAAATCTTTTTCATTAATGTCCATTGAAAAATCTACAACTGCTTTAACGTTATTGGGATAAACTTTATTGATATTCTTTAAACTTAGTGTAGCCATATTAAATCCTCCTATATTAATTATAAATATGATGAGTGGTGAAATTAGTGTTATCTTTATATTTTTAAGTATAACACGATAATAATTATAAGTATAATATTATAACCTAGATTTAAAGACATTCAACTTTCTTTTAATATTGCTACGTATTTCAGTACATCCGTGGTTCATTAATGAAAATAACTAAGTACATTGTACTTAGTTATCCTACTGAATCTGTCATTTCTAATTTAATTAGTCTATTTAGTTCTACAGCGTATTCCATTGGTAGTTCTTTACTAAACGGTTCTATAAAACCCATTACAATAAGTTCTGTTGCTTCTTTTTCAGTTAAACCTCTACTCATTAAATAGAATATTTGCTCATCGTTAACTTTACTTACTGTAGCTTCATGTTCTATATACATATCATTATTAGATCCTATATTTAATGGGATTGTATCACTAGACGATTTATCATCTAGTATTAATGTATCACATTCAACATGACTTTTAGCACCTTTAGCTGATTTTGATACAGATACTTTTCCTCTATAGTTAACTTTACCACCATTACTACACACACTTTTAGATATAACTGTAGATGTAGTATTTTTACCTAAATGAATCATTCTTGCCCCTGTATCTTGAAATTGATTTTCTTTAGCAAAAGCTATACTTACAGTAGTACCTTTTGCTCTATCTCCTTTTAAGATACATGCAGGATATTTCATATTTTTTCCAGCACCTATATTACCATCTATCCATTCCATATGTCCATCTTCTTCTACAATAGCTCTTTTAGTAACAAGATTAACAATATTGTTTGCCCAATTTTGTACAGTAGAGTATCTACAATGAGCATTCTTTTTAACAAAGATTTCTACTACTGCAGCATGTAAACTATCTTTTGAATATGATGGTGCTGTACAACCTTCTACATAATGAATAGAAGCATCTTCATCTACTATTATCAAAGTTCTTTCAAACTGACCCATTCTCTCAGAATTAATTCTAAAATAAGATTGTACCGGTTTACTTACCTTTACACCCTTAGGCACATATATAACTGAACCACCAGACCATACCGCACTATTAAGTGCTGCATATTTATTATCTTCTTGTGATACTAAAGTTCCTAAATATTCTTTTATAAGTTCTGGGTACATTTTAAGAGCTGTATCAGTATCAGTAAATATTACACCAGCATCATCTAATTCTTTTAAATTTTTATGATACACTACTTCACTTTCAAATTGAGTTGAAGCTCCACTTAAAAATTTTTGTTCTGATTCTGGTATACCTAATTTATTAAATGTATCTTTAATTTCATCAGGCACTTCATCCCAAGTATGAGATGTTTCTTTAGTTGATTTAATATAATATGTATAGTCGTTAAAATCT